>JBBSIK010000143.1:0-7017 GCA_038232115.1 Chloroflexia bacterium | reverse complement strand
TATGGTTCCAGCTCGGCGTGGTAAACTTAGAGGCCGCCCGCAGAGCGCGAGAGGCCGGTCTCATCACGGTCATGGACAGGTGCATGAAGATAGAGAGATCTTTGCGCGGATAAGTACGTGCCGCCTATTGCGTACTCCGCAGAGAAGCCTCCAAATATGCAATATGGAATACGGAGTTGTAGATGCAAACAGGGGTAATCGGCATCATCGGTGGGTCGGGGTTTTATGACATGCCGGGGATCACGGATGTTAGGACGCTCAACTTTCATACACCGTTTGGTGTGCCTAGCGACCCGGTGATGCTCGGCAAGATTGGGGGGCAGGATGTGGCCTTTATCTCGCGGCACGGCAAAGGACACCGCGTGAACCCAAGTAATGTGCCGGTACGCGCCAACATCTACGCCCTCAAGACGCTAGGGGTGACGCACCTTATATCCGTGAGCGCAGTGGGCAGCATGCGGGAAGAGCTTGAGCCTCTGCACATGGTCGTGCCCGACCAGATTTTCGACCGCACGGTGAGCCGCCCGCGCACCTTCTTTGATCATGGTCTTGTTGTCCATGTAGCCTTTGACAAGCCGTACTGCCCCGACTTGCGCGAAAAGCTCATCGAGGCTGGACGCGACGCGGGGGGCACGGTACATAACGGCGGCACCTATATCTGCATCGAGGGGCCGCAGTTCTCCACCCGTGCCGAGTCGCTTGTCTATCGCAGTTGGGGCATGTCGGTGATCGGCATGAAGGCCATACCCGAGGCCAAGCTGGCGCGTGAGGCCGAGATGTGCTATGCCACCCTCGCCATGATCACCGACTACGATACGTGGCACCCGGAGCATAGCAGCGTCACGGTAGACACGGTGGTACGCACCATGTCGAGCAACGTCCATCTTGCCAAGAATACGGTGGCTTCTCTTATTCCGCTCATCGCAGATACACGCGAATGCCAGTGCGGCCATGCTCTTGAGAGCGCTATTATGACAGCGCCCAGCTCTGTGCCCAATGACGCGAAAGAGGCCCTGCGACCTCTGATCGGTAAATACGTAGAATAATATGAATATCCTGTAACTTGCTTATGGCTGCAACTTCACCTCCTGTTTCTCATACCCCCCAGTCGCCCGGCATGCCTTCTGTCCACCAGACCGGCAAGCTTCGCAAGCGCACCCTCTGGGGTCGCGTGCGAGACCTGCGCTGGACTGAGTTTCGTCTGCTGCTCATCCCATCTATATTGAGCGTCATAGGTATGCTCATGGTCATACTGGTACCCACCGGTGCGATGCAGTGGCAGTGGAAAGACCTCTGGATGAGCTTCCTGTTCATCGGGCTAGCCTATGGCATCCACCTGTACCTCAATCTCGCCAAGCCCCGCGCCGACCAGGTGTTGCTGCCGATTGTAGCGACCATAATGGTGCTTGGGCTGGTGATGATACAACGCCTTGAGCCTGCGCTGGTCGCCAAGAGTCCTGATTTCGAGGGGATAGCCCGCAAACAGGTCGTCTGGATCGCGGTAGGCATGGTCGCTATGTGGGCCACAGTGGCGTTGGTGCGTGACCTGAACTGGCTACGGCGATACAAGTACACATTCGCTATTCTGGGTATAGGATTGGTGGCCGCAACTCTCGTGTTCGGTAGTGATGCGGGCAGTGGTAGCGGCGTGAAGCTGTGGTTCAACTTCGGCTTCTTCCAGTTCCAGCCGTCCGAGTTACTCAAGGTGCTGCTGGTCATCTTCCTCGCGGGCTACCTCGATGACAAGCGCGATCTGCTCGTTTCGCAGTACAAGATAGGGCCGTTAAAGCTGCCACCCGTGCCCTATATCGCGCCGTTGCTCATGCTCTGGGCGTTGGCAATCGTGTTGTTCGTGATACAGAAGGACCTGGGTAGCGCGCTGCTGTTTTTCGGCATCTTCCTGGCTATGCTCTACGTGGCGAGTGGACGACCTTTCTTCGTAGTGAGCGGTCTCACGCTCTTCTTTGCGGCGGCCTACACGCTCAACCACTTCTTCACCTCGCAGTTCACCCATATACAGAAGCGCATCAACATCTGGCTCAACCCCTGGCCCGTGGGCAATGGCGATGGCTACCAGATAGTGCAGTCGCTGTATGCCCTCGCCTCGGGTGGGTTGTTCGGGGTGGGCACAGGCTTTGGCTCGCCCGGCGTTATCCCGGCTGTGCAGACCGACATGGTCATCTCGGCGATTGGCGAGGAGCTTGGGCTGATGGGCACGCTGGCGGTGCTGGCCCTGTTCATGCTGCTGGTATATCGCGGCTACCACATCGCCTTTGGCGCTCGCACCGGCTACGAGCAACTGCTGGCGGTGGGACTCACTACTATCCTGGGACTACAGGCTATCATCATCATCGGTGGGGCTATCAAGTTGATACCGCTCACCGGCATAACCCTGCCGTTCATCAGCTATGGCGGCTCGTCTCTCATCACCAACTGCGTCATAATCGGTTTGCTCTTGCGGATTTCGGCTCCTCGCGTTGTTCGCGCTGAAAGATTGGACAATCCCTGATGCCCCGCGCCGCTCGCAATTTATTACGTGTTCTTTCCCTCACATGCGGTATCGCGCTCGTCACATATGGCCTGGTGCAGGGTGCGCTCCCCACCAGGCCGACCGACCCGCCCAATGATAGTATCTGGCTTATCTGCCTGGCTGGTGCCGCGCCACTCTTCCTGCTTTATGCGTGGCTCTCGGCCAGCAGCCCCGTCGGCAGACTCTCCACGCTGGACGCTCGATTTCGGCACAACGTGCAACAGGTAGGCGCGTTTTTGCTGGTGGGCTTCGCGCTGTTGAGCTTGCACCTTCTCCGCGAGCAGATCGTGGCTGCCGTTTCATTGAAGGATGCCACTGTAGTAACGGAAGGGGGCGCGGTTATACAGGACCCGCGCAAGGTGCCAGAGGACTTGCGAGTGCGGCGTGGGGCGATCATGGCGGGCAATACCGTGGTAGCCGCCTCCGAGGTGATTTCGCCGTCGCGCTTTGTGCATCGGGTCTACCCTGAGCCGAATATCTCCTATTTGGCAGGTTACTACAACCCGACGATCTATGGCGTGGCGGGCCTGGAAAGCTCGTTCGATAAGTATCTATCCGGCAGCGAGGTGCTCAATCCGCTCACCGAGCAGCAACGACGGCTTTTGCATCGCCCTACCGTGGGCAATGATATGTTCCTGACGATAGACCCGGCGCTGCAAAACGCGGCACAGGAGGCACTTGGGGCGCGGAAGGGATCGGTGGTGCTGCTGGATGCTCAGAGTGGGGCTATATTGGCTATGGCGTCATGGCCGCACGTAGACCCGCAGCAGCTATCGTTTAACCCATACGTGGACGACTGGGGGACCGAGAACAAGCGCATCATAGACTATTACAACGCCGAGATAAAGGACCCCGACAACCCTCTGATTTTGCGCGCCACCCAGGGCCTGTACCCACCCGGTTCGACGTTCAAGACGGTTACGTCAGGCGCGGCAATAGACACGGGCACAGCGGGGCCATTGGCCGTTTTCACTGATACCAACGGGAAAGTGCGCGTGGCAGCCGGGGACTACTTCCACGTAGACTGCTCGACCTGCCGCCCGGCCAATCACGGCCCTGTCTTCACGATGGTAGAGGGGTTCAAATGGTCGCTGAATGTGGTGTTTGCAGAGGTATCGGTAAAGTTGGGCGCAAACCGCATGGTAGAATATGGCCAGCGCTTCGGCTTCGGCACCCGCTACGATATTGGTCTGCCTGTGGAGGCGAGCCGTCTGTCAGGGGATAACGCCGCGCTGCAAACTGATATAAACTTGCTCGCGGCCACAGGCTACGGGCAGGGTGAGATGCAGGCCACACCGTTGCAGATGGCGCTCGTAGCCGCTACGGTAGCCCACGGTGGGGAGCTACCCGCGCCCTACATGGTGCAGTCGGTGAACGACCACGACACGAGCAAACCTATCTGGCAGTTCCAGCCTCATACGTTGCAGCGCGTATTGTCGCCCAACAGCAACGAAGCCCTCAAGCAGATGATGCTCACCTCGATACAGTCGGGCTGGGCCAACAAAGCGGCCATCCCCGGCGCGACGATGGGTGGCAAGACGGGCACCGCCGAGACGGGCAAGAACGGCACATCACACTCCTGGTTTATCGGCTTCGCGGGCAAAGACCCCAATAAGCTCCAGTACGCCATCTGCGCGATGGTGGAGGAAGGCGGCGAGGGAACCCGCGTGGCCCTGCCATTGGCGAGGACGGTGCTGGTGGCGGCTTTGGGGCGGAAGTAAGGCTTGCGTAGCTAAACTGTAGCTGCCATTGTGACAGAGCTGTCTTCTAACCTCGATAGGCCTGCGTCAACAAAGCCGTGGCGTCTATATAGCTCTACGGCTGGGTTCTTACGATCTACTGAAAGGCTTAACGTTGTGTAACCATGTTCGCGTGCGATTGCCTTGTTCGCGTGCGATTGCCTTTAGAGTCTCAAGTAGCTTACCTCCTACTCCCTACCCCTTGACTTCCGCCTTTACTCCTATCGCAAGTTCAGGAAAGTGAGTGGAGACGAACCCATATCCAGGATCGTCCTGGGTAAACAGGCGGTACCATGCCGCACCCAATAGCTGGATGTTTGGGCTGACCGCTACAATCGCAGTATCCCCTATGCGGCCCCAACGTTCGAGGTATTTACAATTTTCATGTGCAGACAGGGCTTGCTCCTTACCCATCTCTCGCGTTACAGGATCAACAGCCGCCGCTTCAAAAAGCATGTCCCACAGGAATGGTAAGTCCTACACGCACGCACGCCGAATCGTGAACCTTACCGGCAATCTATTTCCCCTCTATAGCTTATCTATCTCCGGCAGCACATCCTGCCCCAGGAGAAGTTGCATGTTGCTCATATCCGCCAGTCTCGGCACATTGTCCTGGTAGTCGGCTCTGCGGCGATTGTCCATCATCCGGCTCAACGTGACGCCTATCTGCCTGCGGGTCGTGATTGAACTTTCCTGGTATTTCTGTATGACGCAGCCGTGGTTTTGCAGGCAAGCCTTATCTGTTGTCCCTTCCTCGCGCAGTTTGTTGCGGGCTTTACACCAGGCGGCGTAGTATGCCCGGCTTATCGCGGAGCGCCATCTCGCTTTCTGGGCTTGTGGGTTGGTCTCCGACCTTGCGGCGACATCAAGCTCGAATGCCAGCCTGAAGTATTCCGATCAATCAAAGCTCATAGTAGGTCCAGATTGATGATCATTTTGCCTTTGGCTTGTTCTACCCTGTTCAGCCACCAGTCCAGGTCGAACTGCCTTAGCTGCGTCAGCGCATCCGCAGGGGAGGTGTCAATCCCAATATGTACGACAAGTTGCTCATCAGAAGTGCCTGCTTCGGGGTCAGTGGATAGCTCAAGGGTGCGCGGTGCGTGCGGGAAATACCTGGCGATGTGGCTGCGGGCATCGTCCAAGAGCGGCAGCAGGTAACTGTGCTCGTTCAGGAATTGCTCCGTCTGCTGTGTATCTTGTATCATTTAATCAGCGTCTAGCGCCTGTATCATCTCTTGCTCCTCTATAGCGGTAGCACCCATCTGCTATTGCTATCTTATCAGCCACCAATTCTGTATAGACCATCATAGCACTTTGCATACCGGCTCCACAACCGCTACCGCTCCTGCACCGCGTCTATATCCACATGCGGCCCCAAGAAGCGGGGCTGGTCGTTGATGAGAATGCGTAGGCCGCTGCTTATGAGGGCGGGGAACTCGCGCAGTTCGTTGGCGGAGGTGTCGTAAGGTTGGCGGTCGGCGATCACGCCCACTGATGCGACATGGAGGTAGTTGCAGGCGTGGAGGGCGCGGGGCAGGTGGAAGCGCTGCGTGACGAGCGTGGCCTCTTCCAGGCTGAACACCTCGCGGGCGCGGTAGCAGCTATCCCATGTGTTGAACCCGGCGTAATCCAGCACGATGTCGTGGTCCGCCACGCCCAACTCGACAGCCGCCTTGCGCATCACCTCGACTTCGTTGTAGTCTTCCTCGCCATTGTCGCCCGTCATTAGCAGCTTGTCCACTCGTTTGCTCTTGTACAGATCGGCGGCTGTGGCTATGCGGTCGTATAGTATGGGCGACGGCCCGCCATCCGGTCGCAGCCCTGCCCCGAACACCAGAGCTACGTGATTGTGGGGCAGTCTGGGGTTGTCGTAGGCGTAGATGAGGCTGGCTGTCTGGTTGGTCACAAACAGTTTGTAGCCTAAGCCGCCCAGCAAGACGAGAGCGACAAATGTTAGCGCGCCGAATATGAGCCTGCGAAAGATGGTGCCCACTGTGCTCCGGGCGCGCACTGGCTTGTGGTAAGCCCAACGTCTCGAACTAAGCTCGCGCGTCTGGCTTAACGGGCTGGGGCGGGTGGCGATGTACTTGCGCTGAAGTTTGCTCACGCGCTCACTTTTCCTTGATCGCTTCCCACACGCGGTCCATCTCCTCGATGCTCATCTCTCGCAGCTTCTGCCCCCGCCCCACGATAACCCGCTCCATCGCCTGGAAGCGGGCTATGAACTTGTCGTTGGCCCGGCGCAGTGCCTCCTCGGCGTTGATGCCCATCCACTGGCCCAGGTTCACAAGCGCGAACAGTAGGTCGCCTAGCTCCTCGGTGCGGCGCTCTATGCTTTCCGCGGCTTCCAACTCGCCTACCTCTTCGCGCACTTTGTCGAACACGCCCTCGATGTTGGACCAGTCGAAGCCCACGCGGGCGGCTCGCACCTGTAGCTGCTGTGCGCGTTCGAGGCCCGGCATGGCGCGGGGCACACTCAGGAGTAGGCCGGTGCCCTCAAGTCCCTGCTCCGCCGCATGGCTCGACTCGAACTTGCGCCCGGCCTTTGCCTTGGCCTCACGCTCTTTCGCCTTTATCATCTCCCAGTTGCGGACAACGTTATCCGCGCCCGTCACTTCCACGTCGCCAAACACATGCGGGTGCCGCCGGACCAGCTTGGTCACGATATGCGACACCACGTCCGACAGTGTGAACTCCTCGGCTGAAACGGCTAGCTGTGCGTGGAACACCACCTGTAGCAGCAAATCT
>JBBSIK010000142.1:0-7094 GCA_038232115.1 Chloroflexia bacterium | reverse complement strand
GGGACATAGGCTCAATTACTGGGCTGAACTCGCCCCACACGCCTCGGAGTTGCGCCGCCACATCACGATAGCGATCAAAACGGCCCGGCAGAACCGCAGCATCAGGGCAGAGCGCCAGCGCCCTGGCAAGGGGCATCGCAGAACGCACACCAAATGCTCTCGCCTCATAGGAAGCCGAGGCCACAACCCCGCGCACGCCCTTGATAAACTCCGGCGCGTGGGCCAGTTTGCGCGCCTGCTGGGCCATCTCTTGCAACTTCTCAACCGGCAGGGGCGAGTTGCCCACAATCACGGGTATGCCCTTCAACGCAGGTTGGTCAAGCTGTTCTACAGACGCAAAGAAGGCGTCCATATCAACGTGTGCCACCCAGCGCACCGGCGGTTGTCGCCAGCCATATCCACCACCTGTTGGTTCGCCTGCTTGCTCCATTCTGGGAAGATAACATAGAACAACCGTTCCGTCAATCAATTCCACATCTCTGATTGTACCCCGCGGTTGAAACCGCGGGGTACAATCAGAGATGTGAGTAATCACTAGGCCTAGACATTTGGGTGGCCTCGTGTCATCTTCCTACTCGACTACAACTATCTCCCGAGTGGCGTTGTTGGCCCGCACGGCCACATCTGCCGTCAGGTACACTGTGTCCTCAACGCGCACGCCGAACTTGCCGGGCAAGTAAAGACCAGGCTCAATCGAAAAGGCCATTCCCGCTTGCAGAGGAGTGATACTGCCCTGTACAAGGTAGGGTGGCTCGTGTCCGTCCAGGCCGATGCCATGGCCGAGGCGGTGCATGAAATATTGGCCGTAGCCCGCCGCCGTGAGCAGGTCGCGGGCCACTGCGTCCAACTGCTCGCAGGTCACGCCGGGCCGGGCTGCCCGAAAGGCCGCCTCCTGTGCGCCGGCCACCAGATTATATACCCGCTCTTCCTCAGAGTTGTCCGCTGGGGCCGCACCCACGAATACAGTGCGTGTTATGTCGGAATAGTAGCCATCGAGAGTGCCGCCGAAGTCAAGTACGACAACATCGCCTGCCTGCATGACCCGCTCGCCTGTAAAGTGATGGGGTGATGCGCTGTTTGGCCCCGAAGCCACAATGGGCTTACCCTCTACTGCCAGACCTTTGGCCTTGAGCCGTTCTGCTATCTCCTGCGACAGGTCTGCTTCGGTCCTACCAACAAACGGCCCCAATATGATCTCTCCGAAAACGCTGTCCGCATGAGCGCCGGACCGGCACAGCAAGTCAATCTCCCATGCAGACTTGATCTGTCGCAGGGCGGTCAGCACGATTGAACCGGACGTAAAGGTAGCCCGTGGTAACTCGGCCTGCAAGCGGAGCAAGAAAATGGACCATAGGCGGTCGCCTACCCCCATGGTGCAATGGGCGCCGCCAGGTTTGCTACCCTGCCCCGCCACCAGCGATGCCACGATGCGCGCCGGGTTCTCGGTCTCCCCCCATGCTGTCACCTGAACATCCTGGGGAAGGTGAGGCAAGGTAGGCGCTTCAAAGGCGGGCACTACCATGTGGACCGGACCTTCCTGCGGGATCAGCAAGAGTGACATGCGCTCGCTGGGGCGGATATGAGCGCCAAGCAGGTAATAGAGGTCAGCTGATGGGCCGACCACAAGAAAGTCGAGACCATGAGCGCGCAACTGTGCACGGGCCTGAGCAATTCGCCGGCTATAGACCTCGATGTCGTTATTGATTTCCACTACTTTGACTCTATCTGGCATCGCCTTACACTTGAGACTCGACTAAGCCCTGGCCTTGGCCTCCACATGGGTTTTGGTTTCGTTGCCCGATGGCGAAGCCACCACCAATTCGCCTGCCTCGGCGCGCGTTTCCTGGGCCGCGGCTGTCACCTCTTCCAGCTTCGCTTCACTTTCATGGGCGGCCTTGATGTCCGAGATAATCACCTGCAAGCTGCCCGCGATAGGCACCGCCACCAGCGCACCGGCAAGCCCGGCAAGTGTCGCGCCGAAGAGTATACTTATGATCACCGTGAGCGGGGTGATACCAACCGAGTTCTTCATGATGCGCGGTATCAACACGTTACCCTCAATCGTCTGCAGCACAACAGCGAACAGCATCACCATCAGAGCCTTTCCAAAGCCACCATCATGCGGCTGCGTAAGGGCGACTAGAACGGCAGGCGCGGTGCCGATATAAGGGCCAACTAGGGGAATAGCCTCAGCGATGGCAATAAAGAGGCCTAGCGCAGGCCAGTAGTCTATGCCAAGCACCAAATAGCCGATTGCGCTTACGATTCCCACGATAGCCATAATCGTGAGTTGCCCACGCATCCAGCCACCAACCTTCACCTCGATGTCGTCCCACACGCGACGCACTCGGTTAGCTCTCCTGGCCGGCAACCACGACATCAGGCTCCGCTTAATCAGGGTGCGCTCGGTCAGCCAGTAGAACGCGACGACGAAGATAGTGATAAAGCCAAAGAACACCTCGGCCACCGTAAGAGCGGTCTGGGTGGCCGCTTCCACCGCTTTGGCATCAGGCGGCGTGCCCGGTGGGAGAGTGGCCGAAGCCGCCTGGGGCTGTCCCGCCACGCTCTGGAGAACGCTTATCAGGAAATTACCCTGTTGTCGGACGAAAGGACTCTCGACCGTAGCGATGGAGCTTTTCATGTCGGCTAGGGTCTTACTGAGGGACGTGCCTAGCTCCCCAACCTGTTGCAGGATAATGGGTATTGTGATCCAGCCGATCAGGGCCAGCACACCGAATATGCCGGTGTAAACGACAAGTATGCCCGCGCTCCGGTTGAATGGCCCTCGACGTAGCCAGTTGACTACAGGCTCGATGGCGGTGGCAATTAGCAGCGCGATAAAGATCAGCAAGAAGAGGCTGAGTGTGCGATATAGCACCCAGGCCATCAACAGGACAAATAACACGCCCGCCGTCGCCATTATTACCGAGGGTATCTTGAGGCGGTTCATCTCTACGTCAACATGCACGGGCTGAACTGCGGCGCTTTCAGTGGGCGCTTCCTGTGCGCTATCAGCGACTATAGGCGTACTGTTTGCGCCCGCAGCGTTCTTATTCGTGCTATCCATTGTGCCATCTGCCATATTTATGCTCTCACTTCTCTACTGTTCTATTGTTCTACTATTCTACTCTCTTTGCCCTTCTTCGGCACCGGGTCACCGGAGCCAACGATGCGGTTGCGTCCCTGCTTCTTGGCCTGATACAGCGCCGCGTCGGCCTTGGCAATCAACATCTCAGGGTTGCGCGCATCGTCTGGGAACGATGCCAGGCCAATAGAGACTGTTGGCACCGGTACGACCAGCGGCAAACTCGATGCGGGAGGGCCAGAACTCGTTTCGCTCCCGTTCTGTAGCTCACCCGTAGTGACCGCCTGCCCGCTCTGTGTGACCACAATGCTTGTGTTATGTAAACTTCTGAGGATGCGCTCACCTAGCACACGGGCTTGTATTTTGGTGGTCTCAGGTAATATAACGGCAAACTCGTCCCCACCGTAACGGCATGGCACATCAGGTTGGCGAGATGTATTACGGATGATGGTTGCCACAGAGTTGATAACCGCATCGCCCACCGGGTGGCCGTAGGTGTCGTTGATAGGCTTTAGCCCATCCATGTCAATCATGGCAACAGTCATAGGTTCAGAGTAACGCACGGCACGGCGCAGTTCCTCGTTGAGGCGCACACGAAAATGGTCCTTATTGTAGAGTTGTGTGAGCGGATCGCGGATGGCGCGCTTCTCCAGGTCGCGGATAGAGGCATTATAGTAGTTCTCCACGGTGCTCAACATCAGTTCGTCCATCAGGCGATCTATGTATTGCACCAACTCGACGGAAGGAGCCCTGTCTATCAGGGGCATATGCACACGCAAGATGTCCCATATTATTTGCCTCAGCATTATATACTCAAGTATAACCTCATGAAGCTGATAACCTTGGGCGTGACGCTGCTTGCCATGAGAGGCAGCAGACTGCTGTGCCCGGCTCAAAGGACTACCCAACGGCCGGGTGGTATGAGGACGCCGAGGAAGGGCTGGTGGCGGCGAACCGCTGTCGGTGCCCGATATGACGAAGAGGGGGATCGTTTCGTTGTCCGGGGCCTCGCGGGCTTCGATGGTCTGCGCGAGGTTGGACAGTATAGCCTTCATGCCGTCAACGATCTCCGCTGTCAGCATGTGGTTATGAACTTCGGTCCTCTGGCTTTGCCGTAGCCCTTCGACCCACCGCCGCGTCATTTCGTCTATGTTCTGTGTCAGTATCTCGGCTATTTCTTTAAACATGAGGAATCCGTTCGTTAGTATATAGCGCTTACCGGGCGTAAAGGCAAGGTGCATGCCACCGCATGGGAACCATCCCGGGCGCTGCGACCGCCCGCCGGTATCAGCCTTGCCCATGAGGGCATAGTTGCTGACGAAGCCTCTGCGAGGGGGGGTATAATGCGCGTGTATGTCGCATGTAAGGCTTCTAGTAAAGATGCCCTCTATGTCATCCTAATTTAAGTAGAACGCTCGAAGCGTCAGTTAGTTCAGGCTGGTTATGAGCAATGCGGCAAAAATAGGAGAAAAGTACTTGCCTGTGGTGGGGGAACGGCGACCTCTAGCAGCACGAGGGGCCGCGCTCCTGCTGCTATCCACTGCATCTTTTGGATTGATGCCCATCTTCGACAAGTTCGCCTACGCAGAAGGCCCCAACTTGAAGACTCTACTGGCGGTGCGTTTCGTGATTGACTCAATTCTGCATATGGGCAGCCTGGCTTGCCATCGGGGCGAGAGTACGAGAGGGCCAGCAGCAGGCGAAGACCAAGCTGTGGCCCAATCTGCTGCTACCGCTCGTGGGGTTGGGCGCTCTCGGATACGTGGGCCAATCTTTCTCCTACTTTACCGCTGTCGGCAAGATTTCGGCCTCCACTACGGGTCTGCTACTATATACATACCCTATGCTGGTTACAGTGCTGGCACTTCAATATCGAAGCGCGGTCGGAAAAGAGGCGCCGTCTCAAAGTGCATTAGCTATTCCTTGAACAAAGACTTGACAAAGTTTCGGAGATATGCTACTATATCCACACAGGGACCGGAGTCGTGGTGCTCGCCCTCCAACAAATCACGACCTCGGTCCTCGTCTCTTTTAGGTGGTCTTAGCCGCAAGTTTCGTGCGCAATAGTCCCGCCAAAACGAGTCTCTCCACATCGTGAGCGCGATATTTTTCCGGCATCGTAAAGGGCATTATGATTACCGATTATAGTAACTACGTGAATACAGATAACCAGAGCATCGTAATCGCGGGCGCGGGGCTAGCCGGTCTTTCCGCCGCGAAGTACTTGAATGAGCAGGGCTTTCGGGTGTTGCTGCTGGAGAAGCGAGACATCGCGGGAGGTAAAGTCTCCTCCTGGCAGGATGCCGAGGGCGATTGGCTAGAAAGTGGCCTCCATGTGTTCTTCGGGGCCTACCGCAACCTTCTAGCTTTCCTGCGAGAAACCCACATGGATGATAGTCTCTACTGGATGCCCCACGCTCTCACCTTCTCTGGTCCCGGCGGCGCGCTTTCCCCACTGGTTTTTCCCTCGCGTCTACCCGCCCCCTTTCACGGATTGACCGCCATCGCTAGAAACCGAGGCGTGCTTACGAACTCCGATAAGGTCCGCACCGGCCTTGGCCTCCTGTGGCCTATACTGGGCAACCAGACTTACATTAACCGGCAAGACAACCTCAGCTACGAGCAGTGGCACCTGCGACATGGGCTGAGTTGGCGTTCGATAGGCGATTTCTTCGACACGATGTCGCTTGCCCTCAACTTCAGCGCGAGCCGCGAGGTGTCGGCCAAGCTCCTGCTCACAGTCCTCAGCCATTTCGGAAAAGAGACCGACGCCTCACGTGTGGCCTTCCTCAAAGGCCCTCCTGAGACGCGGTTGTTTCAGCCGCTACTTGCTTACCTGCGGGATAGAGGTGTAGAGGTCCGCTTCGGCTCGAAGGTGAAGCAGGTGCTCTATAGCAGCGACGAGCGGCGCGTGAATGGCTTCTTCCTGGAGAATAGCACGACGGTCACGGGTGACGCATACGTTTCGGCCATGCCCGTACATAACCTCTGGAAGACGCTGCCTCCCACGCTGCGGGCGATGGAGCCTTTTTCGGGCCTACGGCATCTGCATGGCGTTCCAGTCATGACTGTGCAGCTCTATTTTGACAGGCCCGTCACTGGCGTGAAGAACCTCATTTTCTCCAGCCGTTCGCACATGTCTGTGTACGCGGAGTTGGGAGAGATTTGCCCGGACTTCAAGGAATGCCTGAATGGGCGCTCGATGGTGGAACTCGTTGTCGCCCCTGCCGCCGAGTGGTTCAAGCTCAACGATGAAGAACTAACGGCCAAAGTGATGGAGGAATTCACCGACCGGCACCCTTTGGCGGCGCGGGCCAAGCTCCTAAAAAGTACGGTGGTACGAATCCCGCAATCAGTGTACAAGGCCCGACCGGGCATGGACCGTTTCCGCCCCGACCAGGCCACCACAGTAGATAACTTCTTCCTGTGCGGTGATTACACAAAGCAGGAATACCTGGCGAGCATGGAAGGCGCTGTGCTCAGCGGTAAGCGTGTAGCCAATCGAATCAGGGAGCGGGCCGCGCAACTACAATCACGATCTTTGGCACGATCTTTGGAGGTCGCCTTTGGAACCTAACGCAACATGGTCCTATACCGCAACTGCACAGCCGAGACTAGCCATCAGGGTCCCGTTGGGCGCGTCAGATGCCATGCACGTCAACCCACCTGTCAGCCACCAGGTGCTGGAGCAACTTGAAGAGTTTTTGATACCGCCCCAGAGTCTTACCTTGCAGCCCACGAAGGCGCAGGTCCGTAGCGGCGCATATGACAGCATGGCGGCTCATTGCCTGGCCGAGGCCCACAAACCCTCACCCGACATGCTCTGGGCCTACAATGCCTGTGCGGACATCATCAAGCACCACTCCAAGAGCTTCTACTTCAGCGCCCGCTTACTCCCCGCCCACAAGCGAAGCAGCATCATGGCCTTATACGCTTTTTGCCGGTTGAGCGACGACCTCGTAGACGAAGCAGACGAACGGGACAACGGTCGGCGCGGCGGGGGCACTCG
>JBBSIK010000141.1:0-7129 GCA_038232115.1 Chloroflexia bacterium | reverse complement strand
CGACCATCGCGTATTGACCGGAGAGGGCACTAGCTGGCGCGCCGTTGAAGAGTTGTCGTCGGGCGATAACATGTTCCTGTCCCTTCAGGATACCGGCGCGGTTACTTCCGAGTTGCCCCCGCCGATAGATATTGATCCCGGCACTTACTATGCCAAACCTCAGAGCCTGTCTATCCCGCTCTGTGAACTGGCCGGCCTGATAACAGCCGATGGCACCTTCGTGGAGACTCAAAGCTATAGGACCATCAGGGGCAAGAGGGGCGTTCGACGCACGAACGCCCGCAGGGTACTCATAGATTGCGCCTGGCAAGATGATGAGCTAATCAACAGGGTACGCGAGTACAGCGAGGCGCTATTCGCCGTCCCGTTCGTCGAACTTCAGCACAAAACGGCGCGAAGGCTATCGCTCACTTCCACACAGGTGAGCGGCGCGCTCGCGCGGCTGGGACTCGCCGGGACTGCCCATACTAAGTCAGTGCCCCAGGCAATTATAGCAGCCCCCGCTCAGTTTCAGGCGGCTTATCTGCGAGGTCTTTTTGAAGGTGATGGGCATATAACAAAGAGAGGCGATGTGGTTGGCTTGACGAGTGTGAACCTGGGTTTGCTACAAAGCGCCCAGGTTATGCTCTCGTTCCTGGGTTGCTACGCATTTATTCGGAAACGAAACGACCTCTCAGGGTTTAGCGGCTCTCCTCGCTATAACCTCTTAATAGCGGGCGGTGAGAACATATCGCATTTCATGCGTGTCGTAGGTTTCATGTCGTCTCGGAAGAATGCGCGCCTCGCTCGTGTCTGCAAAAAGCCCTCAGGGGTGATAACTCCGCTCAGAATATCTGGACCTGAACTATATAGGGAAGCAGTAGCGCGGGGCATCGTCACTGCAAGCCGCCTGGGAGTAAAGCCCTTCGTTCCCCTCTATAAAGACCAGCCCCGGACCGCAAAGACGCTGGACGCGCTGATAGAAAGGTGGGGAGGCCTGCCTGAGCTTGAACCTGCCCAGGTCTATCGCCAAAGAAAGCTGCATTGTGTTCATGTAGCGTCCATTGAACCCGATGGCGAGGAACCTGTTTACGACCTGATGGTTGATGCGGTGAATGAGTTCCTGGCGAATGGCCTGGTCGTCCACAACTGTACCCGGCCAAACGTCCAACAGATACCCTCCACCTCCGACTTTCGTACCTGCTTCATCGCTCCCGAAGGGTACAAGCTTGTGACTTGCGATTACTCGCAGGCCGAACTTCGTATCCTCGCGGAACTGAGTCTCGATCCTGCCTTCGTGGGCGCATTCCGGTCGGGTGGCGACCTGCATGCTATGACAGCCTCCCAGATGTTCAACGTACCTCTGGAGGATGTGCAAAAGCCGCAGCGTTCGGCGGCCAAGGCTATCAACTTCGGCCTGGCGTATGGCATGGGTCCGGGTGGGTTGGCTCCGCGCCTGGGTGTGACGTTAGACGAGGCGAAAGCCCTTATCGCCCGCTACTTCAAGGCATACCCCGGTGTGCAGGCGTGGCTCGACAAAGCAGCCAAAGACGCTGTCCGCCTGGGCTATTCGGTTACGAACATGGGCCGCAAGCGGTTCTACACCCTGCCCGACCAAAATCTCAAGCGTAGCAACGAAGATGAGTGGCGCAAGCAGATAGCCTCTATCGAGCGGCAGGGGAAGAACTCTCCGATCCAGGGATCGAATGCCGACATGACCAAGCTAGCCCTCATCTACCTGCGCACCGCACTTAAGGACTGGGACGCTCGCACAGTCAACACGGTCCACGACGAGATCGTGGTAGAAGTGCGTGCAGAGCAGGCCGAAGAAGTGAAGCACATAGTCGAAGCATGTATGGTGCGCGCAGGCCAGGACATCCTCAAGGAAGTGCCTATCGTGGCCGAAGCATCTCTCGCGGACTACTGGAGTAAGTAGCAGATACTGCGGGTGTGGGGGTTCTCCATGCAATTCTGCTATCTTATCATTGGCTTCTAATTAGGCGCATTCCACGCTATCGGCTTGGCCTGATGCTGCCAAATCCCCCTTGCTCGATTACCCTCTTGTCCAACTTTAAGTCCCACTTTTTGTCACGCTCGGAATCTCGTAACCACCTATATAATAAGATCAGGCAAGCAGAGGGTGTTGTAGCGGATGATCTAAATTTATCCCCAATTGAGGGGTTGATTCTTCTCTACAGCAGGGTATAATAATTGCGCGTACTTTGCAGGCGCACGTTTCATCCTTCTACTTCTCTCTGCGATTTCGTGTGCCACTTGACCAATGGGCAAAGATAATGTCTAATTACTGCTAGCTTTGGACTGCACTCCGGTAGACCTACCGCGAAAGAGGAGCTTCGCCTATGTAGCCTATGTAGCCTATGTAGCCTATGTAGCATATCAGCAACAATGCTATCTTAGTCTTGGAGTAACTTGTATAACGTAGTTGAGGAGGAAAAAGATGTTTGGTGCTAAAAAGAAATGGCTGGCACTCAGCATGATGCTGGTGCTAGCAGTCCCGCTTATGCCGGCTTCGCATTCAGCCGCGCAAGGCGTATCGCGCACTTTCCCGGAGACGGGCAAGACAGTGAGGAACAAGTTTCTACAATACTGGGAGGGCCACGGTGGCCTGGCCCAGCAGGGTTTCCCGATCTCCGACGAAATCCAGGAGCGCAGCGACACCGATGGCAAGATCTATACGGTGCAGTATTTCGAGCGCGCAGTGTTCGAGCTTCACCCCGAGATCCTCGCGCCTAATGACGTGCTGCTGTCGCTGCTGGGCAACTTCCTGTACCAGCAGAAATATGGCGGCAACGCCCCCGGCCAGGTAGTCAACAACAACACTTCTCGCCTCTTCACCGAGACCGGGCACCGAGTAGGTGGCATCTTCCTGCAATACTGGAACACCCACGGCGGCCTGGCCCAGCAGGGCTTCCCGATCTCAGAAGAGTTTTCCGAGGTGTCGTCCCTTGACGGCAAGACGTACAAGGTGCAGTACTTCGAGCGCGCCGTGTTCGAGTTCCACCCTGAGCAACAGCCTGCGTTCCAGGTGCTACTGTCGCAGCTAGGCAAGTTCCGCTATCAGGCCAAGTACGCCGCAGGCAATAATCCTACTCCGCCTCCCAGCGGTGGGAACCCGACCCCCCCGCCCAGTGGTGGGAACCCGACCCCGCCTCCTAGCGGCAATCCGCCACCTCCTCCTGCTGGTGGCCCTGCCACGGCTTGCGGCAATCTGCCCAAGAACATAAATGCCGCCAGCGACAAGAGTCAGATCCGTGCAGGCGACACGATCCGCTTCGCTGCCGGCGGCTTCTACGCTGCCGAACCTGTCTCCTTCTGGTTCACATTGCCCACGGGCGATGTAGTTGGCACTGCCCGCCCGCTTACGGCCCAGGACGTGGAAGACACCGATGTCGAGGTAGTGCCCGACGGCAAGGGCATCCTTGGTCCGCTTACGTTCCGTACAACTGATCGTTTCGGCGCTGCCCCTGGCATCTGGGCGATCACATTCAACGGCGCGGAAAGCCGTAACACATCTGTAGCCTACTTCTGTCTCACCCGGTAAACGGCAGTTAAGAAGCAAGAAGCAAGGAGTAACCAAAAGGCGATCAGGCCATGCCCGGTCGCCTTTTGGTTGCTACGACTTTCCCCTTGATGAAAGCGAGTGGCGGGTCACGATACTTGCTACTCTCCTCGGCGTCCCTCAACCGGCGGCATTGCTTTTGCGGACCTTTGTTCGTATTTGGTATAGTAATCTAAGGCCCGGCTGTTTCTGGGCTTATTCCCTACGCGACTGTCAATCAATAGAGCTTTGCATAGAAAGGGAGAATAGATTGCACACGTCTTTATATAAGCGCACTTTCCCCTATTTAGCGTTGGGCGCGCTCCTCGTGCCCCTGGGGTCGAACTGGACAGACGCTATGGCCGGCCCAATATCGAGTGCGGACGCTTCCCGGCAACTTCACGTCGCGCCGCTTACGGGTGCCGAAATGGCTGTGATGAGTCTGTCCAGGGAGGGCTATGTTGTCAACCAGCAGCCCGTCCCTTTTGCTTCGCCCGCATTCCAGCGGGTGTGGGAGCGCAACGATAAGCTTGTAGCTTCGAGCCAGGTGCCGCGCTCCTGGTACTGGGGTCCGGCTCCGATAAGTGCCGGCCTGCAGGAGGACTATGCCGAAGGGCAGGGCGGTAAGCGCCTGGTGCAGTACTTCGATAAGAGCCGTATGGAGATCAACAATCCCGGCGGTGATACGAATAGCCCTTTCTACGTGACCAATGGCCTGCTCACTGTGGAGCTTATCTCCGGCCAGATGCAAACAGGTAATAACGCCTATGTGACCCGCTATCCCGCCGCCATCCCTATGGCTTCGGACTCGGATGATACCAATGCTCCTACCTATGTGAGCTTCCAGAACGTGAGCAACACACCGCTTGGTGACCACCCGGCTAACGCACAGATGAACAAACCCGTCACTGCCACTATTGCTCGCAACGGCCAGGTGGGCGACGACCAGACCAAGATTACTTATCCAAAGACTACTGTCTCGTACTTTGACCCGACTACCAAGCATAATGTGCCACAGGCAATATGGGAGTTTCTCAATGACCAGGGGCCTGTGTACGACTCGGCTACCGGCAAGACGGTGAACGCCCGCCTGTCAGACCCCTGGTTCTATGCGACGGGCCTGCCCATATCGGAGGCATACTGGGCGAGGGTGAAGATAGCGGGGCAGCAGCAAGACGTGCTGATCCAGGCATTCGAACGGCGTACCGTAACTTACACACCCAACGGTGTGCCCGGCTTCAAAGTGCAGATGGGCAATATCGGCCAGCACTACTACGACTGGCGTTACAAGAACGCGGGCCAATCGGCTACTCCACCAACTGCCGTTCCCGTATCTCCTACCTCTATCGCTACGGCTACATCGAGACCGACGGCCCCGCCCGCCACCACCGCTACGCCCGTTCCGAACCCCGCAGCGGATTGTTCGGGTATTCCCGCCAGCCAGAACGTGACCGTTTCGCCCAATTGTGGCCGTGGAGGTACAGTGTTTGTCTTCAGTGGCGGCGGATTCCAGGGTGGAGAGAAGGTGGGCATCTATGTAACGGCCCCTGACCAGTCGGTGCTTGGCGCGCCATTCCAGGCAGATGCCGACTCCAACGGCAGAGTAGGTGGTATCTCTCTGTCGAGCACACCGGACTTCCCAACGGGCATCTGGGCGATCACGATGGAGGGCACAAGCTCGCACAACAAGGCCATCGGCTACTTCAAGATAACCTCCAACGCGCCCGCACCCACGCCTGTCGGTGGCAGTACGCCTCCACCAGGTGCCAGCTCTTGTAGCGATGTGCCCGCTTCCAGGAACATGGTGGTGCGGCCCAACAACTGCTCGCGGGGCGGCACTCTATTCTCCTTCGCAGGCACCGGCTTCAAGGGAGGCGAACTGGTAGGAGTATACCTGACCGCTCCCGACCAGTCGGTAATTGGCGCACCGTTCCAGGTGAACTCCGATGGTAATGGCAACGCAGAGGGCGTGAGCTTCCAGACGAGCGCGGGCTTCCCTCTCGGCATTTACGCGCTGACGATGGAAGGCACGCAATCGCATAGTGTGGCTGTCGGCTACTTCAAGCTGATCCCATAACGCTTGTTGAATTGAGCGAGTAAAGAAGAAGAAGGTGCAGGCCGGAGAGACGGACCTGCACCTTCTTTTATTAGGATGCGCCGCAGCTTATTTTTATGCCTTTTTTATGCAAAATCAGTTATTGGCCCACGAGCCGCGTGTTACAATGAGGAGCTATGTACAAGACGCTCTTCTCTGGTAGATACTCAAGGGCGGTTCGCGCCTGGTGTGGTGCATCATGTGCGACGCTCGCTTGCAGTGTGGCTGCCTGCTCCGGGCCTGCTGTGCCTCCGACTCCCACCAGAGACGCCGGTGCGCCACTAGTCCTGCAGAACCACGTGCATGGCGATAGCACCGGCACCGAGGCGCGCCTCATCACTCGCTATGGAGGCCCTTTAGCTGTGGCTGTGACCGAGCAGCCCGGCAACCTGCGACCTTCCGCCCCGTTTACCATCACGTATACGCTCAAAGACGGCGCGGGCAGCCCCGTTGATCAGAACGGCCTCAGCCTTACCCATGAGAGGCTCATGCACCTGATCGTGGTGAGCCATGACCTCAATTTCTTCAACCACATTCACCCGCTGTCGCAAGGCGCGGGCAGCTACAGTGTTGGCGAAACAGTGCCTACCGCTGGCAAGTACCTGCTGTTCAACGAGTTTGTCACGGGATCGGGTGTTACGCAGATAGAGCGCGCCCTGTTCAGCACTGCGGGGGCGGCTCCCGACGCGCAGGCTGCCCTCACACCCGACCTGGGCACAACCAAACAGGTGGACGGCCTATCCGTTACGCTGACCAGCCCCAGCCCCAAACTGCGCCGTCGCCTGGCATCAGCCTTTATCCTGGATGTAAGCAAAGGCGGCAAGCCCGTCACCGATCTTGAGCCTTATCTGACGGCCCCCTGCCACGTGGTGATAATCAGCGCCGACACGAAGCAGTTCACCCACACCCAAGGCGACGTGCCGGGCGGGCCCATGTCGCCCGACATGGGCAACATGGACATGAGCAAGATGGGCAACATCCCCGTGCCCGCCCATTTCGGCCCCAAAATCCAGTTCACCCACACCTTTATGCAGCCCGGCATCTACCGCATCTGGATGCAATTCGGCTACATGGGCAAGGTCGAAACGGTAGCGTACAATGTGAGCGTGGAGAAGTGATTCTGAAACGTGAAAGGTGATGCGGCTTACTCAGCTTGGTCGCTGTACAACAAACAGAGCGCCCCACTCAAGTGAGTCGCTCTGTTGCTTTTCCAGGAACCTATTGCTATTGCCGCATCACGTTTCACATTTCACGTTTCAGAACCACGCTGCGTTTATCGCTGACTAGTGCTCCTTTGCCGGATTATAGCACTCCTAGCTGAACAAAAAGAGGGCGTCCGGAAATCGCGCCGCCCTCTTTTTGTTTACACTGTAGCCCATATTTAGCTAAGGCACCCCGATACCCGGAAAGAATGTGTTAGCCACTATCTTGGCTGATTTCCCCCTCGTCACTTCGTTGCCTGGGCGGAAGTAATGCCGACGCTGCCCATCGCATGT
>JBBSIK010000140.1:0-7198 GCA_038232115.1 Chloroflexia bacterium | reverse complement strand
GGCCAGAAAACGGCATACTGATCATGTGACTGTGACAGGCTCACTCTGTCTGGCATGCTCTCAAGATCAGGCTGATCAGGAGTCAAAATTGTGCATTTCTGAGCGCCCAGATGGCGTTCTGCTTTGTACCCACCTAGGAAGACGTCTCCACAGACTTCACAAACAATGAGATCAAGCACTCTGGAACCACAGCTACAAGCTATGCGATGGGTGCTGTGTAATGCACCAACCGGTGGTCGCTCGGAAGGCTGAGCTGCAGATCTCTCTTGCTGGTCGGCGTTTCCATCTGTGCAATGTGGATCGCAACATGCCCACAGGTTTTGCAGATTATGGAAGAAGAAGTGACCACGCACAGGCTGTGGCGATCTGCCGTTTGACTGACGGCGAGACATGCCCAAAGCGAGCAGTAAGCCTCGCATTGCGTCTGAAACGATACTACTGTTCTCAGACTGCGAGAGGAGCCCGGGGAACAACTTGCTGTCAAGATCTGGAGCGCGCGTTGGGCGTACTGAACCATTCGCGGCAACACATGCGTCACGAATTGCATCAGCTGCCTGAATCTGAAATAAAGACTCTCCTAGTCGCTCCGAAGCCGTAGAACCTCCGGCCCCACCTAGTTGCTTCGCCAGGACATCCATCTCGGCCGGGATCTCGTTAGCAGATAAGTCAGGGGGTCCAGCGAAAATGTCTGCTTGAATTCTCTTGGCAAAATCGGCAAACGCTTTTGCGTAAGGTTGCAATAAGGTGCGTGCGCCAGGCGTAGGCTGAATCTGTTCACCTGCTACAAAGGCGAAGTTATCTCGGCCGAAGAACTCACGCAGGAACTTCCGGCCTCTGCTATCATTATCCAAGCTTGCTGTGGTAGTTAGAATGCGTAGTTTAGGCGAATCGATTTCGAGTCCCAGGCGATGGAGCAAGAGTCGAATAATATATGCCACCTCTGTACCGGGCGTGCCACGATATGCATGTAACTCATCTATAATCAATAGGAACTGCCGCTCAGGATGATCTGGTGCTGCTAACCAGGCCTTCGTTGCATCAAAGATGTTACGCTCAAGGCTGCGCATCATCATGATGTTTAACATTGAGTAGTTAGTTATCAGGATATCTGGAGGTGCCTCTTGCATATCCCAGCGCGACCACATTTCACCACCTGTGCTGGCTACATAGCGCATCCATCGGCTATCAGACACGTCTCTCAGCAGTTCAATGCTCATGCTACCCTCCTGTAATCGTGATGCAAACCGCCCAACACTGGGAAGCTGATTATCTTTACAGCATCTCCCGGTGGAACTTGCTGCATTGCTACCGGTGCCGCCTCCGGTATAGCTTGGCTAATCCCTTGATGCGGTCGCGCCAAGTTGTAGTAGTGGGCGTATTCTTTGACCACGCGGTGCAGGTGCTTCTCGCTCAGGATTAGCATGTGATCCAAGCATTCCCGCCGTACGCTTCCCAGAAACCTCTCACAGAAGGCGTTGGCTCTAGGCGTTCGGTACGGTGTTCGCAGTACATCGATACCGCTACTGACCGCCACGCGATTGAAGCTTGCTCCGAACTTGCTGTCATTGTCTCGGATCAGGAACCTGGGTGCTTCCCAGTAGGGTGTTGCTTCTCGCAGTTGTTGAGCCGTCCACTCGTCTGTGGGATGCCTCGTAACGTTGAAGTGAATTACTCTGCGAGACCCTATTTCTATGATGAAGAAGATGAAGAGTGGGCGGAAGAACAGGTCGTACACTGGAAGGAAGTCGCAAGCCCACACTTGATGAGCATGGTTCTGTAGGAATGTAGACCAGGTCTGGTTCGACTTACGCTTCTCTAGTTTCGATTGAGGCATCTGTAGCATATACTTTTGGACTGTGCGCTTGCATACATGTATATCCAACTTGAGCAACTCACCACGGATACGTTCGGCACCCCACAGCTGGTTCTCTTGAGCCATCAGTTTGATCAACTCTACTGTCTCAGCAGGCAGCTTCGGGTTGCGGGAACCAGCTTTGGACTTTCTCTTCCAGAATAGGCGGAATCCCTGACGATGCCAGCGCAGCAGGGTCTCCGGCTGGACGATCAGCAGCGCGTTCTTCCACATCCTGAGCTTGCTTGCCAACAACACCAGGAGGGCACGGTCTGTGTTAGTGAGTTGAGGACGTTTGACCTGGCGACGTAGAAGAATAAGTTGCTGTCGCAGCAAAGCGTTTTCGATTACCAGTTCAGTCTTACTCCTGGTAAGGTCAGCAAGGGTGCCCAAGAGATGGGAACTACTGGCGGGCTTCTTCCAAACCAAGGTCAATATTGATCTAGTAAGGAGATGCATGAAGCGGTAGAAGATGCAATACAGTACAGTCAAAGGACACGGCACTCCTTCACATAGCGGTTCTAGAAGATGGTAAGGAGATTGTATCTTCTGAGCCACACCGTTAGCAATGAAGAGTAAGCAACGAAGGAGCACCACAGGAGCATTACGGTCTGGTAGCTGGCGGTTTTACGCACGGATTACCCAAGTAGCCAGCACAGGCGTATGATAAGTGGGTTCTACTGCAAACGTTGCCGCAGAGCCGTATACATCGCCTTCGGAGATGGAACACAAAAAGACAGCAGAGAGGTAATGTGAGGCAGATCAGCATAGTAGACATCGATGCAAACCAGGCTCAATCTAATCTACCTATTGGGTCTGTGACTGCAAACCAAATAGACCGGGTAACAGATCGCGTTTAGCCATTTTTACGCGCAAATAGGCGTCGCTAGGCACTTGGCAGAGCCACTGAAAGAAGCAACTGGAGCCTTTAGGCTCTAAAAACCTCTTAATCAGTGGGTTCAAGGTTCAAGTCCTTGGCGGCTCACCACAAAATACGCACGATTTTAGCTCGGATGCTCTGTCGTCCGGGCTTTTGGTTTGGGTTTGACCCCTAGAAGTAGAGATGTAGCCCCTGATGCGGTAGAAAGCCTCAGCACCACCCAGGCTGCAGAGACGGCCCGACACCTCCCACGCCTCGGCTGTTGTGCTGGTGAGTTGGGTGACAGTCAGCAGCAGTTGCTGCACCAGAGCAATCACTGCTACCAGCCCACCAGCGTAAACCGCTTCAATCTCCTCGGTTGTGCTTGGCAAGTTCGGCAGGATCACAGCCACTCTATCTACATTTACCGTGCCCTGATTCCCTTATTGTCCCAGGCTTAGCAGGGAGAGAGGTCTGCACGGGGGTGGTTCTTGCGTCGCAATTCAGGCGTAGCCAATTCAGGCCCCTACATACCACCCGGCCCACCGAGACCCTACCTACCGTCACTCGGAAAGGCCGAACTCCTGGAGTTTCTGATAGAACACAGGGCGGTCAAGACCCAGCAGGCGGGAGGCTTCGCTCCTGTCTCCTTTGGCCGCCTGCATCGCCTCCGTCAGGGCCATCTTCTCTACCTGCCCCAGTATCTCGGCGATGGGGGTGCCTTCATGCACCAGCCGGCCTACATCCACGATCTGGCGGTCGCCGAAGTTGGACAGCAAGATGTGGTGGCTGGTAATCACCCCGCCCTGGGCCATGACAATGGCGCGTTGCACCGTGTTCTCAAGCTCGCGTACGTTGCCCGGCCAGTCGTGCCGCAGCAACGCCTGCATAGCCTCCTCCGAGATGCGAGCCGGCGCCGAGTTGGAACTGTAGCGGTGCTTATCGAGGAAGTGCTCCACAAGCAGTGGGATGTCCTCTTTGCGCTCGCGCAGGGGCGGCATGAATATGCGGATCACGTTCAAGCGATAGTAGAGGTCTTCGCGGAAACGCCCCGCCGCCAGTTCTTCCTCCAGGTTCTTATTGGTGGCGGCGATCACGCGGGTGTCAACCTTGATGGCAACCGAGCCGCCCACCCGCTCGAATTCGCGCTCCTGAAGCACCCTCAGCAGTTTGCGCTGGGTACTAAGGGTCATTTCGCCGATCTCATCCAGGAAGATCGAGCCTTTGTGTGCCATCTCGAAACGGCCTTTGCGCTGAGTGATGGCATTGGTGAAGGCCCCTTTTTCGTGGCCGAAAAGCTCGCTTTCCAACAACGTTTCGGGCAGCGCGGCGCAGTTTACCTTGACAAGAGGGCCGTGTCTATAGGGGGAGTTGGAGTGTACCACGTTGGCGACAAGCTCTTTGCCCGTGCCTGTCTCGCCGGTAATCAGCACGGTGGCCTCGGTGGAGGCGGAGCGTCCGATCATCATGTAGATTTCGTGCATAGCGCCCGAACTGCCGATAATGCGCTCCGAGGGGTCGTGCGGCTCAAGTTGCTTGGAGAGAGTACGTACTTCTTCCTTTAGCTGCCTGTTCTCGAAGTACAGGTTTATCTTGTGCAGCACGTCATCAAGCTCAAAAGGTTTGGTGATGTAGCTGTACGCCCCGAGCGACGAGGCTTGGATAGCGAGGTTGGGCGAACCATAGCCTGTTATCAGTATAACCGGCACGTCGCCTACTGTGTCGCGCTGCTGCTTGAGCACTTCCATGCCGGTCATCTCCGGCATACGCATATCCAGCAGCACCAGATCGTAGCTGCTCGACTTGAGACCTTCGAGGGCTTCCTGCCCGGTGTGCGCTTCGGTGACGCTGTAGCCGGCTTCTTCAAGCAGGGTTTTCAGCAGTTGCCGTATCGCGGCATCGTCATCGGCCACTAGGATATGGTGGCTGTAGCCCGCGCCGTTCTCTACAGAACGCTCGGCTTCTAAAGCATCTACGGAGCCTTCCGGCTCTCGCTCAACTTCGAGTGTGTTCGATTGCCGGCTTGCCGGCTTACCAACGGTTTTCTTTGCCATCCCGCTCCTCCGCACGCAAGAAGTTATTTAGTGTAAACATGCGCCCGCCCATCAGAGGAGGACACAGCACGCACGAAGAAAGTATAAACAGTCCTCTCGCTCCTGTGCCATTATAAACTATGAGCCTTCTACCGTCAATCGTTTTCAGTACACAGGTTCGGATTGTCGATGATTGTTGACCTTTGCACGTAGTTATCGGCCATTTCAGATTCCTGAAGGTGACGAGGTGGTGTGCGTGGTTCGGACAAATGCACAAGACCTTGTACAAACTTTCTCTCTTTGTCCTATAGAATAGGCGCACGGCGGCTGATATACTGCCGACTGGGAGAGAGTTTCAACTCTGCACCCTACAGTTGTTGCCAAATCTACCCACACCGGAGGTTTACAGATGGTCCAACAAGTGGAAGCCGGCACAGAGGGGCAAGCTAAAGAGCCAAAGAAAAGATACTGGTCGCCCGACTCGGCGGGTAACGACCCGCAGGCGGTGGCCGAGATCATGGCTAAGGCCGAGCAGGAGAAGGTGCGCTTTATCAACTTGCAGTTCACCGACCTGATGGGCATCGTCAAGTCGGTGGCGATACCCTTGCACCAGTTTGAGGATGCCTGCTTGAACGGCAAGTGGTTCGACGGCTCCTCTATCGAAGGATTCGTCCGCATCGCGGAGTCGGATATGTTCCTCGTGCCCGATCTGGCTACCTGGGCCGTCATGCCCTGGGAGCGGGGCGAAGAAAGCACTGCGCGCGCCATCTGCTGGGTCTATCAGCCGAACGGCGAACTGTTCGACGGCGACCCCCGGCACGTGCTCGCCCGCGCCCTCGACCATGCCGCTGCCCTGGGTTACAAGTTCAACACCGGCCCCGAACTGGAGTTCTTCCTGTTCCGCACGCTCGGCGGCAACGTTCTGCAGGAGACGCACGACAGAGGCAGCTACTTCGACCTGACCGGCGACCTGGGGGCCAACGTCCGCAAGGACATGGTGAACGCCCTCGAGGGCATGGGCATCAAAGTGGAGACTTCGCACCACGAGGTGGCGCGGGGCCAACATGAGATAGACTTCGAGTACGACAACGCCCTCACCACCGCCGACAGCGCCGTCACTCTCAAGTATACCCTCAAGGCGATTGCCGCCCGGCACGGGTTGCACTGCACCTTTATGCCCAAGCCGATCTTTGGTATCAACGGCTCAGGCATGCACACGCACCAAAGCCTGTCCGGTATGGACGGTGGAGGCAACCTGTTCGCCGATGCCGACGACCCGTATGGCCTGTCCTCGATGGCGCGCAAGTTTATCGCGGGGCAACTGAAGCACGCTCGCGGCATGTGTGCGGTGCTGGCCCCGCTGGTTAATTCATACAAAAGGCTGGTGCCCGGCTACGAAGCGCCTGTGTACATATCGTGGGCGCGCACCAATCGCTCTGCCCTGATTCGCGTGCCCAAGAACCGCCCCGGCAAGCCCCAGGCCGCCCGCGTGGAGTTGCGCTGCCCCGACCCCGCCTCTAATCCTTACCTGGCTTTTGCGGTTATGCTGCGCGCCGGCCTCGAGGGGATCGAGAACGACATGGAGGCCCCGGAGCCTGTTGAGGAGAACCTTTATCACTTCGATGAGACCGAGCGCCGCCGCCGCAACATCCAGACCCTGCCCGCCTCGCTGCCCGAAGCCCTGGCCGAGATGGAGCGCGACGAGCTTGTGCGCGAAACGTTGGGCGAGCATATATTCGAGCGCCTGCTGGAGGCCAAGCGTGACGAGTGGGACGACTTCCGTATGCGCGTCACTCAGTGGGAGTTGGACCGCTACCTGGACACTTACTAAGAACGCATCCAGAGGAAAGCAAGGAGAGAGGGTTGGCTTGGTTGGCCGGCCCTCTCTTGTTGCTGTAAGCACCGGCATCGCGGGGCGGGCACATCTTCGCTTTGCACCCGCGTCCCGATGTGCTCACTTCGGGGCCGGTAATCCAGGGGAAGCGGGCAGCGTGCAACGATTGCCTGGTATAATAACAGGCGACACTCATAAGATAGCGGTCTGGAACCTGCTAATACGGAGTGCGGAGACGGTCTCAGGCCGGTAAGCGGCTCACACAACCGAAAGACAACATACTACAGAATCCGAAGAATCCGACATGCTAGGTATACTTACAATCCTCCTACTGGTGTTCACCACAAGCTTCTTTGTGGCCGCCGAGTTCTCCATCGTAAGCGTGCGTAAGACGCGCCTGGAACAACTGATAGCGGAAGGCAACAAGGCGGCGGCTAGCGTTCAGGGCGCACTTGACCACCTTGAGCGCTATTTGGCCGCCATCCAGATAGGCGTGACGATGGCGAGCCTGGGGTTGGGCGCGCTTGGAGAACCGGTGCTGGGCGCGTTTTTCACCGGCTACCTTGAAGAGTTCATGCCTCCCACCGAGGCTTTCATCTCGGCGCACAGCCTGGCAATCG
>JBBSIK010000139.1:0-7272 GCA_038232115.1 Chloroflexia bacterium | reverse complement strand
CGGATCGTCGGTTTTCTCGCCGATTTTGAAGGCGATTGTAGGAGAGGTTGGGTCAAGAATAACGTCTACATGCTCGAAAGCCCGCTTGAAGTCCTGCGCTATAAGAGTGCGCACCTGCTGCGCCTTCTTGTAGAACGCATCGTAGTAGCCTGCGCTAAGTGCGTAAGTGCCGAGCATGATGCGGCGTTTTACCTCGTCACCAAAGCCATACTCGCGGGTCGCCAGCATCGATTCGATAGAGCCTCTTGCTTCAGGATCGCGGTAGCCGTACTTCATGCCATCGTAGCGCGCAAGGTTGGAACTGGCCTCGGCGGGCGCGATTATGTAGTAGGCGGCAAGGCCATAGTCGAGGTTTGGTAGCTCTATCTCGTGTAATTCCGCTCCCAGGTCTTGTAGCTGCCTGATGGCCTCCTGCTCGGCCCTTGCCACTTCCGGGTTGAGGCCACCGCTTCCTTGTTCATCTGCATTGGTCGCGTGCCGTGTGATGCCAATCCTGATCCCCTTGAGGGATTCCCCGCCCATACGCAAGATTGCGCTATAAGCCGGCACCTCTACCGGCTGCGATGTCGAGTCACAGGGGTCCTGCCCGGCGATGACTTCCAGTACGAGCGCCGCATCCAGTGCATCGTGGGTGAATGGGCCTATCTGGTCGAGGGACGAGGCAAAGGCAATCAGGCCATAGCGCGACACGCGGCCATAAGTCGGCTTGAGTCCTGTCACACCGCACAATGATGCTGGTTGTCGCACGCTGCCTCCTGTATCGGTACCGAGCGAATAGTAGCCCATGCCCGCAGCCACAGCCGCCGCGGAGCCTCCACTTGAGCCACCCGGCACCCGCGATACGTCCCACGGGTTGTGGCTTGGCCCCCATGCCGAATTCTCCGTAGAGGAACCCATGGCGAACTCATCGCAGTTGTTCTTGCCCAGTAATACGGCTCCAGCCTGGGCCAATTTCGCGGGCACCGTGCCATCGAACGGCGGCACGAAGCTCTCCAGGTGGCGCGAGCCACACGTGGTCGTAACGCCCTTTGTGATGAGTACGTCCTTGAGGCTCATCGGCACGCCATCGAGGCTGGAGCGAGGTGTTTCGCCTGCCGCGCGTCTTGCGTCGAAATCACGCGCAGTTTCCAGGGCGTGTTCCGGCGTCAAGGTTGTGAAGGCGTGGATATCGCCCTCGTGACTGTTTATCTGCCCTACTGCCGTCTCGGTCAACTCCACCGAAGATATCTGTCCACTGTCTAACATTTCGCGGACCCCGTGTATGGTGCTATACACGAGCGCGTCGTTGCTGCCTGCTGCTCTGGTCATCCTTTTTGGTGCTCCTTTACGGCCCATGTGCCTGCTCTGCCTATGACTCTTCCATGACTGCGGGCACTTTGAAGAATGAGTCTTCTCGGCCAGGCGCGTTCTGCAATACCTCCTGCTCCGGTAGGGAGGGCCCTGAGTGATCGGGCCGCGTCACGTTCATGTGGGAGAGAATCTGCGCTGTGGGTTCGACGGCGGATGTGTCAACTCGCTGCAACATCTCGATATATTCCAGCACCTGACCGAGCTGGCCCCTGAACGTCTCAACTTCTTCGTCCGTCAGCCCCAGCCGTGCCAGCATAGCGACATGTCGCACTTCATCCGGTGTAAGCAAAATGGTTCCTCCTGGGTCTGAAACGGGAAACGGGAAGCGTAACCCGAACAATCTTTGCGAGTTCTTTACGTCTACATCTCTTTGCGAATTATAAGTTATGTTTCACGTTTCACTCGTCACTTTGTTCTTTATTTTCCCGATCTTTTCGATCTCGCACTCTACTACGTCGCCTGGGTGGAGGAATTCAGGTGGGGTGCGGGCGAAACCTACGCCTGCTGGGGTGCCTGTAGCGATGATGTCACCCGGCTCCGGTGTCATGCCTTCCGAGAGCGATTGGATGATGCCCGGCACGTCGAGCAGCATGCCGCTTGTGCGGTCGTGCTGCTTCTCTACACCGTTGACGCGACTCCACAACTCAAGGTCGCCAGGATCACTTAGCTCATCGGCGGTGACAATCCAGGGACCGCTTGGACAACTGCCATCAAGACTCTTACCCTTGAAGAATTGCCCTCCATGTCTCTTCTGAATGTCACGCGCTGAGATGTCATTCAGCACCATGTAGCCGAAAACATAGCCCAACGCCTCGTCTCGCCCAATGTCCTTACCGGTACGGCCAATGATAACCGCAAGCTCGCATTCCCAGTCGAGTTTCTCGGTCAGGTTGGCATCATATGGGATGTCGTCGTATGGCCCGATTATACTGGTGGGCGCTTTGGTGAAGATCGCGGGATGCTCCGGCGGTGGGGGTGAGTCTGCTTCGCCCCAGGCCCGCCTGGACTCGGCTCCGTGCTCGGCGTAGTTGCGGCCCAGGCAAAACACGTTCTTGCGTGGGCGTGGAATCGGTGCGAGCAGCCTGTCTTCTTGCATAGCGACCAGCGCACCCGCTTCGCGTAACTCGCCCGCAGGCGCGCTAAGAGACATCCGGACCATGTCGAGACCCTGCCGGCCCATACCGATCAGGTCTACCATATCGAATGTGGGAAGAGATCGCTTGATGGGCAGCCACACAGTCAGATCAATTATCTCGCGCTCTCGCACCACCCCGACGTGGGTCTGCGAGGAGTTCTGGCGAAAAGATACTAGCTTCATTCCTTGGTGCTCCGATATGTTATCCAGATTACCACCTGTCGGGTATAAGCGGGGAGTTCAGCGCGTCAGTTCCCATGAGATCAACCCATCTTTCGTGCTCAAACGCTTCATCCCCATTTTATCCAGCACGCGAGCGGAGGCAATGTTATCTTCAGCGCAGCCGGCAACTATGCGTTGCACACCCGGCTGATTGAAAGCCCAATCTACCATGGCCTGTACTGCTTCTGTGGCATAGCCTTGCCCCCGGTAGCCGGGTTGCAGGCCATAGCCTATCTCCACTGTCCCCTCGGCATCCGGCAACGACATGAAGTCGCAACCGCCGATGAGAGTGCGGTCTACTTTGCGGATTATAAGACCCAGCCAGTCTCCCAACCTGGGATCTCCCCCCATATGCTCGGCTATACCAGGCATTATCTCCTCATAATCCTCGCCAGGCCAATCTGCGGGCACCCGCACACCCAGTAGCTCGGCGAACCTGGCCCTATCGTTCATGGCGGCGTTTAGCAAGTCAGGTGTGTAGCTCTGGATTCGCAGCCTGGGTGTGTCAAGGTTTGGCATCTAGTAACCTACTTGTACCTCATCGAGAAGCGCCTACCGTGCCCTGCCGATTTCGTCCACGGCATCGGGGTTCTCCAGCGAGGATATATCGCCAAGCGGCTCGTCCAGGTAGCACGCTCGGATAACACGGCGCATTATCTTGGCATTGCGCGTCTTTGGCAGGTCGCTCACGAAGAGCACTTTCTTTGGGGCAAGAGCCTTGCCCAGATCGCGCACAATGGCGGCTACAATCTCACCGCGCAGCGCATCAGATACTTCGCTCTGCGTTCTCAGCACCACGAACACGACAACCGACTCGCCCTTTAGTTCGTCCGGCACGCTGATAGCTGCGGCCTCTCGCACGGAGGGGTGGCTAACCGCCGCCGATTCGACCTCTGATGGCCCGAGTCGTTTGCCCGCTATCTTGATCGTATCATCGGAGCGGCCAAGTATGTACCAGTAGCCGTCATCGTCTATCTGCACCCAGTCGCCGTGTACCCAGAGATTGGGTATGCGCGAGAAGTACGTATCCACGTAGCGTTGCGGATCGCCCCAGAAGCCCCGCGTCATGCCCGGCCAGGGTCCACGCAGGGCAAGTTCTCCAACTGCGCCGCGCACCGGCTTGCCCGATTCGTCCACCACGTCCGCCGACATGCCAGGCACAGGAGCATTGAACGAGGTTGGTTTGATCGGCAGCAGGGGATTGCAGCAAAGAATACCGCCCGAGATCTCGGTGCCGCCTGAATAGTTGATGATGGGGCAGCGCCCTCCGCCTACCTTGCGGAAGTACCACCACCACGGATCGGGGTTCCACGGTTCGCCCGTCGAGCCGAGGAACATCAGCGAGGAAAGGTCGTGCTTGTCCACCCATTCGTCGCCCTGAGCCATGAGTGCGCGTATAGCCGTGGGCGAGATCCCCAAGTGTGTGATGTGGTGGCGCTCTATCATGTCCCACATGCGGTCCGGCCCAGGGAAGTCTGGTGTGCCGTCGTACATGAAAAGAGTAGCACCGAGCATGAGCGCGCCGCTGATTGCCCACGGCCCCATCATCCAGCCAATGTCGGTGTACCAGAAGAGTACATCGCCGGGCTGCACGTCGAAGCAGTGTGCCATGTCCTGCGCGCCCTTGATCGGGAAGCCGCAGTGGACGTGTTGAGCGCCCTTGGGCTTGCCGGTGGTGCCCGATGTATAGATTACCATGTAGAGGTCTTCGGCATCTGTTCGCATGGTCTCGCACTCGTCGCTCTGCCCCGCAATCAGGTCGTCCCACCAGATGTCGCGGCCCTCGTTCCAATGTACCTCGCGGCCCAATTTGCGATGCACAATTACCTTTTCGAGTGTGGGTGTCGTATCCGCTGCCTGGTCGGCGACCTCTTTCATTTCGACGGTCTTGCCACGCCTCGTGAAGCCGTCCGCCGTCACCAACACCTTAGCGCCGCAGTCGTTCAAGCGCGCAGCCGCAGACGGGGCCGCATACCCTGAGAAGATCGGGATGAAAATAGCGCCTATCTTGCCGCAGGCCAGCATTGCAATCGCCACTTCGGGCGTGAACGGCATGAAAAGACCCACTCTGTCGCCCTTCTCGACGCCCAGCGATTTGAGGCCGTTAGCGAACCGGCACACCTCGGAGTGCAGCTGCGCGTAGGTAAAGGTGCGAACGACGCCTTTCTCGCCCTCGAAAATGATGGCGGGCCTGTCGCGGTCTTCTCCGAGCGCGCGCTTATCGAGGGCGTCATGCACATAGTTGTACTGGGAGCCTGTAAACCATTTGGCCCATTCCCACCCCTTGCTGGTGTCCACCACCTGTGTATAGGGCGTGTAGAACTCCAGGTCCAGGTCCTTGACAGCCGCGTCCCAGAACCATGTTGGCCCCGCCGCCGACTTCGTGAGTAGCTCCTGGAAAGTGGCAACGCCTAGCTTGTCCATGAACGCTTGCAGCTGGGATCTCTGGACATAGGCCGGGCTTGGCCTCCATGCAATATCAGTGATGCGCGGATTGTCTTGCCCACAAGGAATAGTGTTGTCTGAGAGGATAGAATCGCCAGACTGCATTACGCGCGGCCTCCACGAGAAAAATATGCGGCTCGAACATGGTACAAAAGGCGTGCGCCGGTGTCAAGACGGAGGAGAGACTCTCTTTAGTGAACCGCCTTACGAATCACGCTTTACGTTCTACATGCCAGCAAGCACCGGCACGCCTGCATTTTCCTCTGCGCCTTCCTGGGTGGGGAGTTCGGGCTGCTTTGCCATCTTACTCTCGATGAACTTCCACCATGCTCCAACTGCCGGGCTGTGGAGAGCCTTACGGTCGTGGATAAGATAGACATGCTGGGCCAGAGAGAAGCCCTCGATTCGCAATGGGAAGACCTGGCCCACGAAGCGCCGCGCTATAGATTGAGGCACGAGGCCCACACCCAATCCCTCTGCCACCGCACATGCGACGGCGGCGGGTCCGGGTAGCTCAAGCACCACATGCAGGTCTCGGGTGGTGAGGCCTCGCTCCTCCAGTGCGTCGTTCAGGGCGCGGCGGGCATCGCTGTGGCTTTCCCCGTTGCTGTGCTCAAGTATAATAGGCTGATTCTGGAGCATCACAGGCTTTACGGAAGGGACCCAGTCGTCCTCACCGTATCGGGGAGCGCGGCCCGCGAGTGGGACTTGTTGAGAAGCTTCTGGGTAGCGATCATCACGAGACTGGTTCTGTAACTCAAGCTCTGCCTTGCCGATCTCGGCAGGTGAAGTCCAGGGGTGATTCAAGGGGACGATTAGCGCAATTGGGTCCTCAATTATCTTGTGGTGAACGAGTCCGCGCCCTCGCATCCTGCCCAGGACGAAGCCCCCATCCAACTCTTGCGCCCGCAATGCTCCCAACATGGGACCTGGCTCGGTGTGCTCTAATTGTAGCGTGACCTCTGGGTGCATGGAGCGGAACTCGTAGAGCCATGAGCTGATTATATACGGGGCCGACGTGACCGTGCAGCCCAGGCGGATGCGCCCGCTCACCTCCCCGCGTCTCGACATAACTGTGCGCTCGGTCATCTCGGAGAGGTGTATCAGGCGGCGCGCCGGGTCCAGAAGGTCCAGACCTGCGGTGGTTAGCTCTACGCCGTGCCCACGTCGCACGAAGAGCTTGGTGCCGAGGTGGGTCTCAAGGGAGCGTATTTGCTGGCTCACACCAGGCTGTGTGAGATGCAGCCGCGTGGCCCCTGCGGAAAAGCTGCCCGCCTCGGCCACTTCGAGGAAGACCTGCAACTGCCACAGGTTTATCATGCTATAGCCCCGTCCTCCCGAAAGCGAGGAAGTTGCCCCGCCTCGTATGCAGCCCGAATTGGCAGCCCGAACAGTCGAATTGCGTTGTTCGTGGTAGCTGCTGCTACTTCTTCGTAGCTCTGGCCGCGCAGCCTGGCGATTGCATGCGCCGTGTACGCTACATATGCAGGTTCATTGCGGCGACCGCGATATGGTTCGGGCGTGAGATATGGGCAATCAGTTTCTACAAGGAGCATTTCCAGAGGCGCGGCGACGGCTATGGCGTGCTTGTCGGAGGCCTTCTTGAAAGTCACGGGGCCTGAGATCGAAAGCATGTAGCCCAGTGCCAGGCATTCCATGGCATATGGAACGTCGCCGGAGAAGGAGTGCATGACGCCGCGTGTGCCCTTACCATCGTGGCGCAGTATCTCCAGTACATCTGCATGCGCGTCCCGGTTATGGATGATTACCGGTAGGTCCAACTCACGCGCAAGATCGAGGTGGGCGCGGAACGACTCGCGCTGCCTATCGTGCGAAACATATTCGCGATAGTAGTCAAGCCCCGTCTCACCTATGCCGACCACATGTTGTGCCTTGCACAAATCGGACAATTCGGCCATCGTATCGCCGTTGGTTTGGTCGGCGCTATTGGGATGGACGCCAAGCGCGGGAAAGACATCGTGGTAGAGGTGGGAAAGCTCCAGAGTCTTGCCCCAGTCGGCGGGTTCGAGGCCGATGGACACGATTGCTATCAACCCCGCACCCCAGGCTCTGTCAACAACGCTCTCCCGATCCTCGTCGTAATCAGAAGAGTCGAGGTG
>JBBSIK010000138.1:0-7344 GCA_038232115.1 Chloroflexia bacterium | reverse complement strand
TCCCGTGGGTTACTGATAAGAATCTCGCAATGGCGGCAGTTATCGTGGCTGCTGTGTGGCAAATGTCGGGTTTCACTATGGCTATGTTCCTCGCGGCTCTCAGGAGTATACCGGATGAGTTACGCGAAGCTGCCCGCATGGACGGCGCGACTGAGTTTGGCATATACCGGCATGTGATTTTGCCGATAATCAACCCGATTATCCTGTCCGCACTCATTATTCTCGGTCACATATCCCTTAAGATATTCGATCTCATTTACGTTATGACGGGCGGAAGCCAGACGCTTGGCTTCGTAACCGACATGCCCTCGATTTACATGTTCCAACTAGCGTTCCGCGACGATCTGTTCGCAAGATCGGCTGCTATTTCAGTGATAATGCTGCTTCTTGTCGCTATCGTGATCGTGCCGTACTTGATTACCAACCTGCGCCAGGAGGCTGCTGAAGCATGAGCGCGACCCCGGCTACAGCAACATCTAGCGGCGCGGCCCCCGTCCCAAGATCGGGAGCTCGGCTGATCGTTTATATCCTGCTAGCTATCCTGGCGGCGTTCTTCCTCGTGCCTATTTACGTCGCGCTGATGACGGCATTGAAGGGCATGGGCGAGGTTACCCGCAGCAGCATATGGGCGCCTCCCACTGCGCCTACGCTGGCGAACTTCACAGGGGCGTGGGAGCAGCTAAAGGGTGGCTTCCTGAATAGCGCCTTACTGGCAATACCGGGCGTGGCTATTTCTTCGGTGCTCGGAAGCTTGAACGGATACGTGCTGTCTAAGTGGAAATTCAAGGGATCCAACGTGCTCTTCACACTGATCCTTTTCGGTATGTTCATTCCTTACCAGAGTATTCTCATACCGTTGGTGCAGTTCCTCCAGACCGTCCAACTTTTCGGCACCGTGCCAGGCTTGATACTGGTGCATGTAATCTATGGCATACCGATTACCACGCTAATCTTTCGCAATTACTACGCGGGCGTGCCAAACGAGTTGATTGAGTCTGGCACCATAGACGGGGCCGGGTTCTTCGGCATATATAAAGATATCGTGTTGCCGGTGAGTGTTCCGGCCTTCGTGGTGGTGCTTATCTGGCAGTTCACGGCGATATGGAATGAGTTCCTGTTTGCCGTTACCCTCAACAGCAACCCGGCGGTCCAGCCGATAACAGTGGCGCTCGCGGGCATAGGTTCGAGCCAAGCCGGCACTGATTACGGCCTACAGATGGCAGGCTCGCTACTTACCGCGCTGCCAACCTTGTTGGTGTATATATTCCTCAGTCGCTACTTTATACGAGGTCTGCTCGCAGGTTCAGTGAAGGGGTAGCCGCCAAATGGCAAAAAGAAAAGACCTCAGCCATTAAGGTTGAGGTCTTTTTAATGTCACGTATTCAGGTGTTTAGCGGCGGTTGCCTCTAATGAGGTTGATCCCGCCAGCTACGGCCATGACACCCAGTACGACGAAGAATAGCAGGATTACATAGGCGAATGCGTCGCCTGTGGCAAACATAGACTGTGTAGCCATAAATGCGAGCCACATGTAGAGCACACCAAGGGGTAGCAGCAACAATCCAAGCAAAGACGAACGCGACTTGAACATCCTCATAGCCTTTCTCTAGTACGCTGACCACGCCGCTTAACGTCGCTTGGCCCGCACGAGGTTTAGCCCCGCCATCACGCTTCCCGCCAGTGCTGCCAGGAACAACACGGCGCCCAGATAGGACACCCAGTCGCCGCTCGTGATGCCGGGTCCGATTTCGAGGATAGATAGCCAGACAAAGAGCAGCGCAACGATAACCAGTAATATCCCGAACAACATCCTCGACATCTCAGGTTCTCCTCATGCAGCACGTGGTCAGCATATTATAGCAGATTGCCGGGAGCGCCACCAACGATAGTGACGAGGACTGAGGATTTTGTCAAAGTCGCTAAAAATAAGATAGCAGCCACCAAACCACACCTTGTCATTCCGAACGGAGTGAGGAATCGGGTGGCATGCGAGACTGCTGAATTGGAGGAAGTGAGTAGCAAAGTTGCAACTGTGTACGACTACCAACCGATTCCTCACTACGTTCGGAATGACAAGGTGTGGTTTGGGTAGCCAGATTGCGACCTTTACGACTTTGACAAAGCCCTGACTAGGACTGAGTAGTTAGGGGCTGGGGGCTTGTAGTTATGAATTATGAGTTGGAAGGCAAGAACTTATTCCTAAACTTTGCGCGTTCTTTGTGTTCTCTGCGTCTTTGCGTTTTCGTCTCTTAAATCGCCCAAACTTTGCATTAGCCCCGCTACTCGGTCGCCCGCCAGGATGTGCGCCATGCAGCCAACTTCAGCCCCACATCGGGGAACAGCTTGCGAGCCACCTTCTCCAGCCTCCGCGTGCCTTTTCCTCCCACCGCCTGGAACATTATCCTGAGCAGGTCATTGCCCGCGAAAGTCAGGATGTCCCAGCCCCACTTAAGCAGGCCGCCGGGGCCAAGCACGCGGGCTGTGAGAGGAAAGACCGCCGGGTATCGCCGTGCAGTGGTAAGCATGATACGCATGTACTCGCCGAAGGTGTAGCGATCCTGTAGGAAGCGCACGGTAGCTGGAAGCCCCACTTGCTTGAGCGCCGAGCAAAACACGTTCATCAGCCTGTTCACGCCCGCCGGGTCCCCGTTCGACCAGGGTTGCATCAGCCTGCTGAACACCCATGCGACACGCAGGTTCGCCTGGTGCGGGCTGATGTCGCGCAGGTGTCGCTCTTGCAGGAGGTCGTATCGCAGGGCGTAGTCAATAAGCGCGGACACACGCCCGATGTGGCGCACGAACGAGCCAAAGCCGCAGAAGGTGAGCGGAGACTGGCCGGCTGCCGAGTCGCCAAGACATAGCAGCCCTCGCGCTGCCGTCCGCCCTGTTCTGCCGTGGCGTGCGGGGATGTAGCCGTAGACAGGCTTAATGTGTTGCTGGCCTGTCCGAGACAGATGATAGGTAGGTAGCAGGGTAAAATATTGCTCGAAAAGAGCCAGTAGACTTTGCCGCGCTGCCTGTCTGGAGCCGGTCTCGTCATAGTAGAAAACATAGACGGTTGTTTCTTCGCGCCTGCCCGGAAAACCCTCCCATATCAACTGGCGCCTATCCTGGGAAGGAGTCACGCTGACCAGCACATCGCCGGTGCTGGGGTCGAGGTCCAGGCCCTTCACGATGGTGCCTGCGGTGGGGCACACGCCATCGAAGGGCAATCCATCATTGAGGCCCATGGCGATGGGCGACACAGAACCCATCGTGTCAACTGCGAGGCGCGTGGCGTAGTACTCCGTGCCGTGGGGACCATCAAGCTCAAACGCCGAAGAAACGCGGCCACCCTGGGCCATGTGCAATCGTCGGAACGAACGGCCTTCCAGAATTGTGCCCCCCGCTCGGAGGAAGCGCGTGCGGGCAAGGTCCAGCAGCGACTGCGCGTCAAGGGCAACGTCAAGCACGCCGTCGAGGTACAAGGGACAGGCTTCAACGCCCGTACCCGCAGCGTCGAACGAGATCACGCCACGCTGATACCGGGTGGCGATTGTGTTCGCCAGTTCAGCCTGTGTGAAAATGCCCCACTTCGAGAGCGCCCGCAGTTCCCGCTCCGAGATGTTCCACTCTCTGTGCGCGGAACCCACCTGCCCCTTGTCGAAGACCATCACTTTGAGGCCTCGATTTGCCAGGGCCACTCCCGCGACCAGACCCAGGCTTCCCCCGGCTATAACTACATCAAAGTGGTGTTCCGGTGGGCACTCGGGAAGCTCCAGGCTGGTAGGAACGTATCGAAAAGGCTCGACCGTCGCCGCGCCGCTGTTTAGCTCGATCCATCTTTGTTCGAGCGCGGCGACCGCTTTCAGGGTGTGCGCGCCATCCTTCATAAAGGAAAAAGCCGCCACCGTTTGCGGGTAGCGGCCTCTCAGCTCGGTAAATATAGCGCCCTCGGTCCGCTCCCATGTGTCAACCACGGCTCTGCCTCTCCATGCGAGCGCGCATCTCAGCACGGGCAGGGAACATGAGCATCGCGGCCACAATGCCGCCCGCGTAGCCTGCAAACATCATGTAGGCGTGCGGGGTGTACAGGATGCCCGTGTCGGTGAGCATAACATCGAGCGCCCACGGCATGAAGCCTACCAGCAGCACGCCCAGCTTCATTTCAACGGGAGTCTGCTGCCAGCGCGTCCAGAATGTCTCCAGCCTAAGCCGTTCGAACGGCCCAAAGCCTTCACCGGAACGACCGTATAGCAGCCGAACGGTCCACAGACCGAACACGGCGGACCAGCACGACGAGCATACGGCTACCGGGTAGCTCAGAAACATGAAATGGAAGCCTACCTTGGGGCAGACGGTCTCGCCAAGCAGATAGATGCCGTTTGCGAAAGGTTGGAGCACAGGCCAGCCAATCGCCATGAACAACGGGGCGACCAGCGGCCCTATCAGCAAAATCCAGAGCCACAAGTCCTGCATCCAGGGTCGCGGTGCTCTGTATATCACCATATCGCGGCGATCTACCCGAAGCCCTGCTTTCTGTTGTACGGCGACTTGCATTAGCTATCGTTCTCCAGTCTTCGTCATAGGTCTTGGCTCCATTGTACCACTTTTCGTGCCAGAGCCGTCGCCCAGATTTGAGATCAACGCCTGCGCCGCCTTGTGGCCGCTACGGACTGCACCTTCCATAGATGCCATGTAATCTTGCTGCGTGTAGTCGCCCGCGAGGGCAAGATTGAGAATAGGAGTCTTCTGCGTGGGTCTGAGCGCATCGCTGCCCGGTAGTTCGCGGTAGATCGAGTTGGGGATCTTCACGACGGTTGTGTGTACCACATGTGCGCGCAGTGTCTGGGGCCATAGACTGTGCAGTGCATCCAGACATCTCTGCGCGATCTCGTCGTCTGTCAGTTGCCACAACTCCTGCGCGGGCGCGACGGCCATCGAGACCAGCGAACCGCCCGTCCTATCATACAGGGGACTGGTTACAGCCAGATCAGCGAACACGGAGAAGGGCGCATCTGCCGTGAAAAAGAGATTGTCTGTCCTGGACACGTAGCGGTCGAACCAGACCTGGACGTTCATCACGGGCACCGATTTCAGCTTCCACAGATTGTCGAAGTAAGCCATGTGGCGCAGCACTTTCGGTATCAATTGGCGAGCATTGTGCAACGGCACGGCCACCACTACGGCGTCTGCGTGCAGCACCTCACCGTCCTCCAACCTGACGCCCGTGACGCTCGGAGAGCTATCACCCCATGTGACCTCAAGCTCAGTCACTTTGCTGTTGCGGCGGGCTATGCCTCCACGTGCTTCAATATAGTCAATGAAAGGCTGGTGCAATCTCTCGTTAGGGGGTCCGTCGAGGAAGCCTACGCGGGAAGCACTGGCCCTACGTGAGAAATGGTGGAACACTGTCGTCATGGGACGCGCCGACATCTCTTCAGCCGGTAGAAAGCCCATTGATAGGGCGATGGGGTTCCACCACTTGGTGAGCACCCCCTCCGCGATGCCGTATCCTCGGTGCCACTCGGCATACGTCCGGTCATCCCAGCGCGACACTTTTTCCAGAGGCGTCAGCCACGGATGGATGAGGGCACGAACGTTGGTGAACTTTTCGTGCCATGTCAGCAGGTCGTTGCCTGTAAAAGCCACTATGCCATTGAAGGGGGCCGGGATGTTCGGGAAGTGGAACTTCGCTACTTTACCACCAGGTCGCGCTACGTGGAGAGTGTGATCCTTCCAGTTGATGTGGCTGTACGCACCCACGCGCTTCATCATGGTGAGCAACTCTCGGTAGCAGCCGAAGAAGATATGCAGTCCAGATTCGACTGTGTAGTCGCCTTCCTGCCACGAAGAGACCTTGCCACCTACCACCGGACGCTTCTCCAGCACTTGCACTTGGAAACCTGCATCGGCTAAGTCGGCGGCTGAGGTTAGCCCCGCGAGACCACCACCCACCACTATCGCTGTTTTGCCCATCACAGGGGTTCACCCAACAGGCCCTGCCCTGCGAGGATGCAGCGAAGTTGCAGTAGCGCCGAGCGGGTGCGTGTTTTTATGGTGCCGAGAGGCTCGTCTAACTTCTCGGCGATCTCCTTCTGAGTGAGGCCCCCAAAATAGGCCAGTGTCAGGGCCTCCTGCTGCGCTTTTGGAAGCGTGCTCAAGGCCTCGCGTACGATCTGGCCTTTTTCGCTGCTCCACGCTTCGTCATACGGAGTAGGCGCTGAGTCGGGGAGTATGTCGGCCAGGCTCACCTCACCGTCGTCTTCGCTCTCCAGAGGCAAGACGACCCTTCCACTCGTTGTCTTGAGCCTGCGCAACTTGTCAACCGAGCGATTATGCACCAGCGTGAGAAGCCAGCCGGAGAACTTGCCGCGCTCAGGCGAGAAGGTAAGCGGATTGCTCCACAGCTTCAAGAAAACGTCCTGCACGACTTCTTCGGCGATAGAAGGATCGCGCACAATTTTCATAGCGAGGCCGAAGCAGCCACGCACATAGCGGTCGTACAGTTCCTCGAAGGCTCGGGTGTCGGCCCTTGATATGCAGTCCATTAGCTCCCGATCTGTCATCGCCTGTAACTCCGATTTTTCGTGGCGGCAGCCACAAAGGCGGCCTGTTCTACGGTCATCTTCTGGCTCGGCCCGACTGTCTGCTTCTGTTTATGCTCCTCCGAAGTAGCGCCGGAAAGTATCATATCGCCGTTCTCTGATGTAGATGGTGATCTCATATTTTTGCCCAATTGTATGGCATAGCCCAGACCAAATCGCCTAATCTATCTCATTCTCCTGGCGCTCCACCATACGCCGGGAAGTGCGCGCACTTTTTCGCCCGTGCTCAGGTGGGCACGGTGGTTGAACACGTCATACCGGGCGGCTACGATCTTGCGCAGGATGCCCTGATAAATGGCGGCAGCAGCGGCTACCCCAAGTCTGCTATCCGCCGGCAGCATTGCTATCCCTGAGCGCGCCGAAGAGTAGAGCGCGAGAGCACGTCCGATTTCAAAGTTCATCAGGTCAATGAAGTTACGATTTATAGCGCCGGACAGGAGCATATCTTCCGTGTAGCCGAATCGTTCCATATCTTCTGCCGGTATGTATATGCGGCCAACTCTGGCGTCCTCGCCCACGTCCCGCAATATATTGGTGAGTTGCAGGGCCACGCCAAGCTGTATCGCGTATGGCACGGCTTCCATCGTCTCGGTGCCCGTGATATACATGCTCATCAGGCCGACTGTGCTCGCCACCCTGTAGCAGTAGACCCACAGATCGTCCCATGTTTCGTAGCGACTGATGCTCAGATCCATCCGGATGCCTGCAAGCAATTCCTTGGGTAGTTCGCGCGGTATGCCGAAGCGCCCACGTGTGT
>JBBSIK010000137.1:0-7393 GCA_038232115.1 Chloroflexia bacterium | reverse complement strand
TGTCTTTGTCTTTGTCTTTGTCTTTGTCTTTGTCTTTGTCTTTGTCTTTGTCTTTGTCTTTGTCTTTGTCTTTGTCTTTGTCTTTGTCTTTGTCTTTGTCTTTGTCTTTGTCTTTGTCGCCGTCCTCTTTTATGGCTACAGTGTCCCTGTCCCTGTCCAACGCCCGCAGGAAGTCGCCAATGTCCCCGCGAGCGATGCGCGCAAGGCCCGCCATCACCTCATCGGCGGTGATCTCTGCGGCCACCTTGAAGCGGCGTGAGATATAATCCTGAATCTTAGGATTACTTAGGTTATCAGAGCCTGTAACGGAGAGCACGTTGTCATCGCCTGCGTACCCAGCCAAACGGGCAGCCTGCCTCGCATTACCCTTTGCCGCGCCCACGTAAAACTCGCAGAACATCTTTTGCTTGAGGGTGAGGCCGCCCGTGCGTGGGACGCGCTTCTTGCTGCCACTCGGTGCGGGCCTGGGCGGGGAAGGGTGGGTCGTATTCTGCTTGCTAGTATCAATGCCCGTAGTGCCACCCTCCTTTGCAAAATGGACATAAGTAAATGTGCATGGTAGGATCACCAAAGTCTTTGGCGGCCTTCAGCATAGCCTTGACCGCGCCCGTTTTGTCTGAGTAGCGTACCTTGCCCTCGCAGGCCGCATGCTTCCAGCGTATCTGCTTACGGTGTATGTGTCGTTTGCTGGTCACTTAGGAGCCTTTCGCCTACAACTCGAGCTTCCACCAATCAGCGCTTCCGAAAATGTTCTTCACCATGGCGCGCCATTCTTTTGCAAGTGCATCCAGATCCAATCCTGCATCAAGTAGCTGCTGCACTTTCTGATAGTTGCAGCGCCCCAAGTTGCAAAATCGTTGGAAGTGGCGAACATACCTTTCCTCGTCTATTAGTTCAGCCTGGTAAGTATGCCAGTCCACGCCGTGTGCATCGTTCCACTGCACGTGGCTATATTGCTCGCCCAGGCACTCGGCTATAAAGGCATGCGCTAATTCATGCTCCAGAGTAAAAGCACCTACACACTCGCCATAACCCGCTCGCCTGCTATGGGCGAGATACTCAGACGTAACGTGAGGCCGCGCCGTTGTGGTAGCGCCATCGTGGAACATCACAACCGCTAATCCGGGCACATGCCAACCCGCTTGATTAGTGGTATCAATGTCTATTCGGCAGTTTGCAAACTCATGGTGATACTTCATAATTTTCGTGCTTGCTTGTTCCTGGCGAGAGCAAATAAAAAGGCGGCACCCCTCCCTTGTCAGGAGATGATGCCGCTACGAGTACACGCAGGTGTCGCGCTTGACTATAGTCCTACTCTGTTACTTTACGCAGGGGCCCGAGGAACTTGATCTGTGCATTGAGCACTTCAGCCACGATTTTACCGTTCCTGCCCTTGCTCTGCTTGATATACCGATATGCCTCTAAGAACTCCAAAGCCGCTCGCACCTCAGCAGGGTCGGTAACTGAGTAAAGCTCCACCCTTTCCGCGCTCATTTGTTCTACATCCATATTAGCAGCATCGTAAGGCTGTGTCAATCCCTCGCACCTCCGGCGACCTGCGCCCCTTCTTATACTATTTCCTGATCTTGTGCGCTACCATCTTCACGCTGCTGTGAAGATGGTAGGGATGTAGGTTGCTCTTGTGCTCCTGTCATGCTCATAGCGCCTCCTCTATGCCATAGTTAGCCCGCGTCCTTGTGAACGGACCAGACTGAGCCAGATGTATCTGGTTTGGCAAGCTTCGGCGGCCTTGTGTTGTTATCCCCGCTATCATAATATTCGGGCACCTCATTTTGTGGATGTAGCTCCTTTAGCCCGCCGCATACATCAGCAAGCATCATCAGTAAATTGCCAACATGAGCAGCTTCACTGGCTATGTGCTCAGGATTACTCCGGGTTCGCAGAGCCTTCCCAAGGTCGTCAAGTTCCTCATGCAAACGCACCCACAGCCGTTGCCATTCATAGCCCTTCCACCGTGGCCTATCATCATAAGCCGCCAGATTTCGCTCCATCAGTTCCGCAAATTGTCTAACTTCTTCTCTCATTTTGTGGCCTCCTCTATGCCGTAATTAGCCCGTGTCCAATCGTTGTTATCGGGACTGTCATAGTGTTCAGGCAATCCACTTTGTTCGGGAGCACCCCGATCCAGAACAGCCAATGCCGCCCTGCTATAATCGCCAGGCTCATATCGTATATGCACCAGCACGGCCCTCCCATGAGCGTATCTGTTTGGCCGCGTCCACTGAGCTGCCAGGGCCAGAGAAAACAACTTCATCCTATCCACATCCCACGTTTCACGAACACGTCAATACGGTTGCTCTCCCGGCCGGTGGCATTGGGCACTTCCGTCATTACGGCACACCGACCCTGCGCCACGCGCAGCTTGTACGAGCCCAGCACCGCTTGAGTGAGCAGCTTGCTTCGCTTATAGCCGTCTCCCGCACTTTCCAGAGCGTCAAAGAAATCCAATGCGATAGGTTTATCCATTCAGCTACCCTGTCCCAGCACCCCGTTCAACGTCTCAAGCTTGCCCAGGACCGGGACATCAGGCTTCCACAGCCCCAGGCTCCCACGCGCAGGGATTGGCTCCGGTATCCTCACGATATTCTTCAGCATCCAGGCATAACGCCCCGGAGAGTAATCCCCGAAGCTGGCCTCCGGCTCCCCTGGCCTTAGCCCCTGCGTAGGCACACAGCCCACCAGCATGCACACCGCGACAATGGCCGATGTCGGTAGCTGGTTCACCGAGGCGATGCCTCCCGCTAGGAGTGCCGAGCTAAAGGGGGCGTGAGTACATAGCTCCCTGTACTCTCCTGGGAACGCCTTGCTTGCATGGATCGCAAGCAGCCCCCTGTACGATGTTTGCCAGGACCTCGTTTCCATCGTCTTGGCACCGACCGCGATTAGCGAGGCCCAGGGCTGAAGAAGAGACAGCGCACGGATGGTGCGCGGGGTCTCGCCCTCGGTGCCCTGCCACTGTGCAAAGCTCCCCGGCAGATGCACCACCGGCGCGCCCGTTTCGTACTGGATATACTCGGCTGCTACTTTGCGGTGGCACCTCTCAACATCTCGGCACGCGCAAACTAGGATGATGGGCCGCTCTGCCAGGATCGGGGCCACCATGTGCAGGCCGAGAGCAGGATCGGCCAGCTTGATAGGGCCGTCGCCTGAGTAGTTGACGTTGCCAAACTGCTGATACCAGAAGTAGTTGGAAAAGCCAACCAGCATTTGCAGCTCGTGGCCTTCCCAACGAGGTTGCCACCTGCTGTGTGGAGAGTAGCGCACGTCCACTACAGCCGCGCCCAGCGTGTCGGCAAACGCTTTGAGATCGTCGGGCCTGGAGCCTGCGTAGCCCCATGTGTAAATCGTGTTCATGCTGTCGCTCCCACTCGCATCGTCAAGGCTTTAGTGGGCTAGATGGCCCACCCGTCCTAGCCCGATTCGCTCTCTTAGCTAATCGTTTGGCCTCTTGGGCCATGCGACGGCGCTCGGCACGATACGTAGCTGGCGGGACATCTACGGCGCGCTTCCAAGCCTGTTTCTCTTCTTCCGTAAGCTCAACCTCACGAGCGCCGTCAGAGCGCAGCAAGCGATCATAATCATCTGGTGTGACAGGTACACGAGTTTCTGGTCTATTCTGTGTCTGCATTTCTACTAATCCTCCTTAGCTTGCTCGATTGCGTTTTGACGCTGATAATCGCGAAATCGTGCCAGTAAGCCCCCCTGTTGTGGCTCAGTCAAGCCAACTTCTTTTGCCATGAAGCCCACTAGAAAGGCATCCGCTTCAGCCGTGCTGCAAGCCCGCAGAAGCCAGTAGGCAATCTCCTTAGCCTTCGGGACGGTAAGCTGAGCAGTTTCCCCGGCCAGTGTCAGCGTCACATAAGGCTGCTTGTTTCGATGTGACACCATGCTCTCGACACGAATCTCTCTTGCTTTCTCTGTTTTCATAGCGACGCGCCGTCCTGTCATGTCCGTACCTCCATCTCACCCACCGGAGTGTCCCACGTAACGTTTGCTTCATATGACCAGATACCTACATCCATCTGGAAAAACAGATCATCGGGGATGTGCAAAGCTACAGTGCTGAGTGGCCTCTTCATGTCCTCTTCCTCTAACGCCGTGCCCCATTCACAGCCGGAGTGCTCCATACCTTCTGCCGGACATGTAGTCTGCGAGAGGCCCGTATCACAAGGTGAATCAGCTAACCAAAGAGCACCACAACAGCAACATACGAACAGAGACGGCACCTCACTCCCCGTCGCGCTCTCCCAGTCCCAGTCCTTAGCTTGCATTCTCATATTCCTCAACTGCACAGATACTTGCCGCCACTGCTTGCCTCCTTGTCATCTTGTGCCCGCATCAGTTGTAGGACAGGTCAACTAACATAAACTCGGCACTGCAAGGGCGTAGCAGGCCACCGCGGAAGGACTTGGGATCTGCTACAGCATCCATCTCAGCCCGCGTCGCCACAATCCAGCCACCGTTTGCACCGTCGCTACCCTCTGAGATCAGCAACAGACAGAGTGGAGCTGACGCAAGAGGACGTACCGACTGTGCGGACGCTGCTTTGGGTGCCCGGCACTTCCGAGATCTGGGCCTGTACTTCATACGACTACCTCTACTACCTCTATCTCAACACGAGGATTGCCAGGATCATCCAACCGCCACGCCTCAATATGAATCACCTGGGCATCATCCTTATACGCGATGCCGGTCAAGCAATCCTGGGTCGCCTTCAAGAAGTTATCCAGATCGCCGCTCTTCTGGGGTCTGTATAGCCACACCCTCAACTGCACACTCCCCTGTAGCATCTCGACCCCGGCAGTGTTGGCAATCTGGCGAGCCACCATCTTAAAGCGCTTACCCTCGGTGCTGAGAACCCGCCTGCCCCGAACGGTCACATAGAGGTTGTTGACTGATGGTGGGTAAGGCAGGGTCAACTTCATCAAGCAGCACTCCCCAACGACTCCATACCCCTCTCTATGAGAATGTCCATCATGGGCGGCGTAACCGCGTTGCCGTACTGCTTTACTTTCTCGCGCTTGTTTCCCAGCACCTTGTATTCAGGGGGGAATGCCATAGCAGCACCTATCTCGTGAGGTTCCAACATACGAAAGCCACAATCGTCAACTGTAAGTGCCCCTCGCGGCAATGCTAGCCGATGATGTGGTATAGAGCACAAGGTAGGCAGCGGGTCTGTGGCTGGACGTACGGAGTGCGCACCATCACTACTCGATTGATGCACAACAAAGGGCATAGGGGTGACAAGGGCGTGCCGGTCGATTCCGGTCATCGTGCCGGCGGCCTCCGCCACGGCGCGCACATTGTCGGTGCCGTAGTAACTGGACAGGAAGGGCATCGCCAGGTAATGATGGTTGCCCCCTTCCATTACAGTGCCCTGCGGCCCATCTATCGGACGTACTGTGCTCGTGCCGTGTTCCTCAACCAGGAAGGGTGAGGGGAAGAACTCAGCGTGGGCAGTAACGATAGCATTCTCAAGAGATGCGGTCTGCGTAGGTAGCGGCTGGGTGACCTCGCGCATGCGGTCACCGCTCTGGTTAACCTGCATCAGCCACGGCATCCTCACAAGGGCTAACGACTGCTGGCCGGTCTGCGTGGGCCATGGCTCCGTGACCGGGTGCGACCTGTTGTTGTGAGCGTGGCTGTACAGGATGTCCATCACAAGGTGCTGATCCTTGAATCGGTCCACGCCCAACTGAATGCGAGCGAGCGTGCGCTCCTTCAGAGGCTTCTTGCGATCGCCGATCCGCTCGGCAGGCAGGGACCAATCTATAGCCGTGAATGCAGGATAATAATAGGGCCGGATCTGCTGCCGGCATTCAGGACAGGTGTAGATATACTGGCCATTCTTCCCATACCGCCCCCACGCCCTTGCTCCATTCTTCCACGTCTGCACACCCTGAACGTCCTTGACGCATCGCTCACACCAGGCACGGGGGCGGATGTCCAGGTTGGGCTTGCGGTTGCCACGCTTATGAAACACCACGTACATACGATCACGTGATTGCGGCGTAGGATGTGCGAACATCGAGTTGAAGTAGACCACCTGCCACTCGTAGCCGAGGCACTGCATTGCATGCAGCCAGGCATCCCACATCACCCAGTGGCGAGCGTCCACCACGTTCTCAACCACGATGAGGTTATAGCCGTGATACTCTGCGAAACGAGGCACGTCCCACATGGTCGCACGCGATCGCTCTTCTGCCGGGTCTATCAGCACATTGCCGAACAGATCCTGGCGATACATAGCTCGCTTCTTACCCTTTGCCAGCGAGTGATTAACGCATTCAGGACTGGTGATTAGAATGTCTGTCGAAGGATAGCGCCTGGGATCGCATGCCGAAATGTCGGTGCATTCGTGGCGTGTATCAGGGAAGTTGGTGTTGTGAGTTTCGATGGCAAGCTTCCAGTGATTGAGGGCGAGCACTACTTCAGCACCCGCGCTGACGGCACCCAACGAGCTGCCGCCCGCCCCGCAAAACTGGTCTGTTACCGTGACGTATGACTTCTTACCCGGCATGATTGGCCCCCTCTAGATGGCCTGGTGAAGTACCGACCGGCGTCGAAATTGTTTGCACAGCCGCCGCCCTGTACTCGTTGCACGCCTCTTTGTCACCGTGCAAGCACCGCTCGCGCAGGATGATGCGGCCAAGTAGCTCCTGAGAATGCCCGTTCAGAGCGTAATCAGGCACCGCGTTGCCTTCAGCGATTGACCGAGCGACCGCAAGACGGTGCGCTAGTTCCCAATCTCCTGGTATTGTCCGGTGCCCCTCCACGTAGGCATCAAGGCTAACCTGCCAGCCCGCCAACTGGTTCCCCTCCGGATCCCAGAAGTACACCGGCTCATACTTCGGGTCCGCGCCCTGCATCTCTACTGCGTCCATCATCTCTACTCCTCCTTTCAGTCGTCCATTTTGCCGCCCTGGGGATCGAACACAACGTGCCTAGGCTCGGCACCGGCCCCACCAACGAGGCGCGGTGCCGCACGGGGAGAGTTCCCACGACGGCCACCTTTCGCTCCCCGCTGGAAGCTATCGGCACCTCCCAGCTCCACCCAGTTGCGTATCCAGTTGCGCCACCGCCCGTCCCACTCCTCCGGGGACCAGACGGATCTGCGGTTGCGGTCGAGGAACTTGTCCGTTTCCCATTCAACGCCAATACCGGGTGCCACATCCTCAGCCCATGCACGTCTCTCCGGCTCCAACAGGTATGCCCTAATATCAAACTTACCCGACGAGGGCGCGCGCGCATAGCTAGCTTCCTGAAGATCCTCTCTATCTATCTCACTCTCTCTCTTAACTGGTTCTCTTTTACTGGTTATATATACTGGTTCGGGGGCAACAGTTATTGCCCCCCCTACCGACGCTGGTTT
>JBBSIK010000136.1:0-7407 GCA_038232115.1 Chloroflexia bacterium | reverse complement strand
GGAGACGGCAGACCTTACGACGGCGATGGTGGCATCCGGCAGGCGGCTGGACCTTTCGTTACTGGGGCCGTTCGTCGCCGATAAGCACTCGACCGGAGGCGTGGGCGACAAGACAACATTAGTCGTCGCGTCCCTCGTAGCGGCAGCAGGCATACCGGTTGCCAAAATGTCGGGCAGGGGACTCGGCTTCTCAGGCGGGACGATAGACAAGCTGGACTCGATAGAGGGGTTCCGCTCACAACTGTCGGCGCATGAGTTTGTTGAGATCGCAAGACGCACGCAGTTAGTAGTGGCCGCACAGTCTCCTGACCTGGCGCCTGCGGACGGGCTGCTGTACGCACTGCGAGACGTGACGGCGACCGTCGAGAGCATACCCCTTATCGCTAGCAGCATCATGTCGAAGAAGATAGCGGCGGGGGCCACGGGCGTCGTGCTGGATGTCAAGGTTGGGGCCGGGGCGTTTATGAAGAGCATGGAGGAAACGCGGAAGCTTGCCCTGGCAATGCGAGACATCGGGCGCATGGTCGGCTTACAGGTCAGGGCGCTCATTTCAGGCATGGACCAGCCACTGGGTTGGGCTGTGGGCAACGCGCTGGAAGTAGCCGAAGCCGTGAGCACGTTGCGGGGCGAGGGTCCTCCAGACCTGCTGGAAGTATCCTGCACGTTGGGCGGGCACCTCGCGGATATGGCGGGCAGGGTAAGCTCTGTGGAAGAAGGGGTCGCGCTCATGCAGGGGATGCTGAGTTCCGGCAAGGGTCTCGACAAGTTCCGGCAATTCGTGGTGGGCCAGGGCGGCAATCCTGCGTTCATTGACGACCTATCTCTACTGCCACAGGCTCTGGTGACCCGCGATGTGGCTGCTACGGAGGCTGGCTACCTTGAAGCTATAAACGCCGAGATCATTGGCCGCGCATCGGTGGAAATCGGGGCGGGTCGTGCCGTAAAGGGAGCGCCGATTGATCCATCGGTGGGATTTGTGTTGCGCCGCAAGATCGGGGATAGGGTCGAGTCGGGCGACATACTCTTCACCATCCATGCTGCCACCGAGGAAGCCGCAGAGACTGCCCGGCAGAACGCGACACGCGCCTTCAGCATCGGCACCGAACGGTCAGAGCCAGCGCCCACCGTGCTGGAAGTGATCCGGTAAGAAAAAGGAGGAGCGGTAAGCCTATCGCCGCTCCTCCTTTTGGTTGCGCTTTTACTTCTTGCGACTCTGTCTCTGGCTGGATTGAGCATAGTGTATCGCCTTGCGCGCTATACCGCTGAGACCGCCGGCGGCCGCTTCGCTTTCCTCGTGAAGGGCGGCGGCTTCGGCCATCGCCATAGGGGAGGCGGGGGCCACGCTCTGAATGTAAGCGGCGGCGCTTCTCAAAGTAGCCGCGCTGCCTGCGTAGTCGCCTGCTGCGTCCAGTTTGAGGGCCTTCTCGCGTGCGAGTGCCACCTCCAGCAGGGCAGCGTCCTCCACAACAGCGACGTTGGGCGTCTCCGCATCGGCATCTACTTGCGGCACGTATCTGATTGCGGCCTCTTTCGACGTGGCGCTTTCCTCTCGTCCAGCCTCTACGTCATGGTAGGTCAGGGTTACGGCCACCGGCAACAAAGTGCCTTCTGTGTTGGGGGCTGAGGCGAGCTTGAACACCAGAGAGCGAGTTTCACCGGCTACCAAGTCGCCTAGCCGAACCAGCAGCTTGCCATCACGGTGCTCTACTTCGAAGCTATTAAGCAAGCTGGCCTCGACACCCGCAGGCAGCACGATTTCGAGCCGGACATCACGAGCCACTGTGGATAGCACCTCGCCTAGCTCGCGGTGCAGGAAGTCGGGTATCTGCCTGCCGTCTTCGATGAAGTAGAAATGGCCGCCGCCCTTTATGGCGATCTGCTCCATCAACTCCTCATTGAAGTCGGCGCCGATGCCCATCGTGGTCGTGCTGACACCACGCTGGCGCAACTCGGCGGCATGGTGTGATAGCTCGCCTGTGTCCACCATTCCCACGTTTGCCAGTCCATCGCTCAGAAGGATGGCACGGTTGACATAGTCGGCTTCGTGGACATAGTTGGCTACTTCCTGAGCGCCTGTGAGCCACCCACCGCCGAGGTTTGTGCTCCCACCTGGCTCTACGGCAGCTAACTCGCTGAGGAGCCTGGCTTTGACCTCAGAGGTGAGCTTGCTGCTCGGCATTATCACACGTACCTGGTCGTCGTATGCTACGACAGCGAGCCGGTCGGAGGCCGTCAGATTGCGCACGCAGTAGGCGGCGGCCTCTTTGGCCTTGTCGAGCTTGGTGCCTGCCATCGAGCCGCTCCGGTCGAGCACAAGGGCGAGGTTGAGGGGCAATCTTTGCACATGAGCGGGTTCGGGCGCTACGACCCTGAGGCTCATGTAGCGTTCGGCGCTCCTGCCCGCAGGGGCAAGCTTGCGATCTAGATTTGCTGTTAGTTTCATTATCTGTATCCGTCCTCCATTTTGTTCTCCAACTCTTCAGCCAGAATGCTCCTGGCCGCTTCCACCAGTCGCTCGATTCTCGCCTTCATGCGGGCCGGCACCGGCATATGATAGTGCAACTCCACACCCTCCGCGAGGCTAACCCGCTGCCACGTGCTTCCGCCCATTACATACGCTGCTTTGGCCTCGTTCGTCACATTCGCCTCTTCCATGCACCGAGGACTCTCCGGCATTGGGCTTGCAAGAGGTGCCTGTGGGGGTGGCTGCGCGCTGGAACTGGAAGGCCCGGAACCCGGTGGCGGGGGCGACTCGTCCTTCAACTGAGACCTCAATGCTCCCCGGTTGAGCACATGCGTAATGTAGTCGGTCGCTGACGAAAGCTCTCTCTTCTGTCTGGGGGGAGGGCCGGTGTTCTCAAGAAACCGCTCGATCTGCTCCGGCGTGAGGGTCCGCAGCATGTTGCGGATCTCTTCCAGAGGCAGGTATTGCTCCTTCAGACGCCGTATCATATCCAGCAACCGCAGATGCTCCTCTGTGTACTCTGCGGGTCTGCCACGGTCGGGCGGCGGAAGGACGTTCTGTTCGACGTAGTAGCGTATCGTGCGGGTCGTCACTCCGGCTGCTGTCGCAAGCTCATTTATCGTCATGGCTACCCCTCCTTCGTTACGTAACACAGGCATTATATCACTATTACGTAATAGTGTCAATAGGTGCTGCAAGCGTAAGTGTTCAGAATAACTCACGTCCCTTGGGCCACCACCCGGGAATGAAAATAAGAGGAAGGAGAGAGTGGGAGCACCCGCCGCCCATCATTGTTGGGCACCCGCCCAGCACAGGCTTTGCCCCTGTACCCCTTCTAGACCCCTTCTCTGAACACTTACCCGCAAGCCAACTTTGGCGGTTGGTGCTTGTTCGATGCTGGCGTATAATGCTGCGGTGCGATTATGCGATTAATTGAACAGGAGGAGAATGTAAGTTGCTAACCGATCCAAGAATAGCCCGCATGGCGAAGGTGCTTGTTGAGTACTCACTCGGAGTGCAACCCGGCTGGATGGTGACCATAGACTCGACGACTGAGGCAATCCCTCTGGCGCAGGCTGTGTACGCCGAGGTGCTGAAAGCGGGTGGGCACCCGTTCGTGTTGCTTGATACTCCGGATGTGCGGACGATGCTGATGCGCGATGGCACGGACGAGCAGTTGTTGTACGGCAACCCCTACAAACAGATCATGCTTGAGCGCTCGGATGCCGTGCTCACGATCCTGAGTGAGACAAACACGCGCGAGGCCAGCAACATCGATCCCGCACGCCAGGGGCTGCTGGGCAAGGGAGAAGGTTCTCTTGGCACGCTACGCATGCAACGCATCGCGGAGAACCGTCCTGGGTGCCTGACGCTCTTTCCAACATCCGCATACGCTCAGGATGCTGAGATGAGCCTGGCCGAATTTGAGGAGTTCGTGTTCCATGCTTGCTTGCTCGACGGGGAAGAAGACCCCGCTGCTCGCTGGAAAAAGGTGTCCAGGCAGCAACAGCGGATCGTTGATTGGCTCGCGGGTAAGCGCGAGGTACGCGTAGAAGCGCCGGGCACCGACCTGGCTATGTCTATCGAAGGGCGTACCTTTATAAACTCGGACGGCAAGCGGAACTTCCCCAGTGGCGAGGTCTTCACTTCCCCAGTTGAGGCGACGGTGCGCGGTCATATAAGCTTCACGTATCCAGCCTCGTACAGGGGGCGGAGCGTGCAGGGCATGAAGCTCATGTTCGAGGACGGGCGGGTAACGCAGTTCAGCGCGGAGGCAGGCGAGGATTTCCTGGCCGCCATGCTCAAGTTGGACGAGGGGGCAAGCCGCCTGGGAGAGTTTGCTATTGGGACGAATGAGGGTGTGACACGCATCACTCGCAACGTGCTTTTCGACGAGAAGATAGCGGGTACGATGCACTGTGCTTTGGGAGCGGCTTACCCAAATGCGGGCGGCATCAACAAATCCGCGATACACTGGGACATAGTGACGGACATGCGCGAGGGGCGTATCACTGTGGATGGTAGTGTGCTCTATGAGAACGGGGTATTCGTCATCTAGTCATCGAGATAGACACCCGGAGATAAGGCCGAGCGCAATAGAGCAGATGAGCAGGCAATGAAAAATGCACCCAGCAAACGCCAGGCGCATTTTCAGTCCGGTATGCGAGCCTCCAAGACGGTTCGAAAACCTTCCTGGAGGCTCTATCTATCCACCTGAAACCGAACTTCTAGTACATGAGTTTTCACATTGGTCATAAAAACCTCCTTTACGACTCACGACTTCCCAAAAGTTGGGACACAGGCCGATGAGTTTCACCGACCCCGCTATTTTATCAGCCTCGTATTCGCATGTCAAGGTGTATATCCTGGGTAAATGTTGCGAATAGGGGTCATTGGCGTGCCCATGCGGGGGTGTGGGATGTCCCCACCTGTACCTCTTCTTTTTATTCTCCTCTCCCATTCTATGGAGGAGTAGGGGGTGGGGCTTGGTCTAGCAATCTGCTGATTTATCCTACCCCTACTCTGAACACTTATGGGGCAATCTTCGTTTGCGCCCTCTGCCTGGCATATGCTACAATTGCGTTTGTGCCCTGTGGTGAATATCTGATCGGATGTCAATGTATCAAAATGGGGTCTTATGCGCCGGCTGCGAATAAGCGTAACTTCGGGCTTGCGTTTGCCGGTATCCAGGAAGATGCAGACTATTAGTGATGGGTAAGAAGACAGCGCGGGCCGCTCAAGGAAGCACTCACGTGGGTAGTGATACTGAACAAAGCAAAAGCCGAAATTCGCCGCGCGTCGTCGTCGTGATGCCTGCTTATAACGCGGCCAGGACAATCAGGAAGACGCATGGTGACTTGCCTAAAGACCTTATCCAGAAAGTTATCCTGGTTGACGATGCCAGCAGGGACGAGACCGCTAACATAGCGCGTCAATTGGGCCTGGATGTCGTAGTCCACGTCCAGAACCGCGGCTATGGCGGCAACCAGAAGACCTGCTATATAGAGGCCCTGGCAGCAGGCGCGGATATCGTTGTTATGGTCCACCCAGACAACCAGTATGACGCAACTCGTGTGCGTGCAATGATAGTGCCGATTCTTGAGGGGCGCGCCGATCTGGTGCTTGGCTCGCGTTTGCTGGAGGGTAGACAGGCGACCCTACGCGGTGGCATGCCTGTCTGGAAGTACATCTCGAACCGTTTCCTGACCACAGTCGAGAACGTGACGCTTGGTACCCACTTGTCCGAGGCTCATACGGGCTTCAGGGCTTACTCTCGCAAACTGCTCACCACGATCCCCTTCCTGCTCAATTCCGACGACTTTGTGTTCGACAGCGAAGTGATAGCTCAGACTGTGGCCTTCGGCTTCAAGATCGGGGAAGTTCCGGTGCCGACGCGCTACTTCCCGGAGGCTTCCAGTGTGAGTTTCCGCCCGAGTGTCACCTACGGTCTTGCAACATTGAACGTGGCGAGAAAGTTCTGGCTCAATAAGTGGGGCATCCGCCGCTACCCGATTTTTCGCAGACATCTTGCCAGCGTACTCAGCCAGGATGCGCGAGCGCGTATATTTGGAGCTGGATCCGCCAACCTTCCGCGTGAGGGTAACTCGTAATATAACGAGATGCTATAGCGTTGAACAGGTATACTACACCGGAGTCATTTCTTGTTTAAGTCCAAGCAATTTATCATAGGCCTGGTTATAAGCCTGGTCTTTCTCGTCTGGGCGCTATCTAAAGAGGACCTGGGTAAAGTCGCCAGCGCGATTCTACAGATGAACTGGGTCATCCTGGTTCCTGCGCTCGCTCTGTATTTTATTGGTGTTTGGATACGCGCCGTTCGCTGGCGTATACTGCTACAGCCCCTCAAACCGCATCTATCTCTCTTTAGAACATTCGAAGTAGTGGTAATTGGCTACATGGCTAACAACGTTCTTCCCGCGCGTATCGGGGAAGTCGTGCGTGCTTATGTGCTTGCCAAGCGTGAGGACGTGCGAAAAACCTCTACCCTGGCTACTATTCTCGTCGAGCGCATATTCGATGGCCTGGTCATGGTGGGTTTTGTGGCGGCGGCGCTTCTCTTCGTGATATTCTTCGACAAGGATATATTGAGCACAGGCGAGGGGCACAAATTCGGCTCGCTTGTGAAGGACTACAGCCCATTCATCTCGGCGGGGGCGGTGGCTTTCCTTGCCTTCCTGACGTTCTTCATAGGGATTGCCTCATCCCGCAGTCGCATGGAGAGGCTGGTGGGCTTTGGCCTGCGCCTGCTGCCAGGTCGTCTCCATGAGCGGGCAGAACGTCTGGCTCTGGCCTTCATAGATGGTCTAGGGTCGCTGCGTTCGGCTTCAAACCTCGTGGCGGTATTCGGTCTTTCGATCCTGGCCTGGCTGTTTGAAGCCGGCATGTATTACCTGATAGGCAACTGGGGTTTCGGGCTGGTGGGGGCTGACAGTAAAGCGGTACCTTTTTACGCCTATATAATGGCGACCGGGATCGTGAACCTGAGCACGCTAATACCACAGGCGCCTGGATACGTGGGCGTGTTCGAGGTAGTGGCGAAGGGCGTGATGGTTGGCGGCTTTGGCGTAGCGAGTGGGTTGGCAACTTCCTATGTGTTGCTGTTGCACGCCGCCCTCTATATCCCGGTCACGCTGCTTGGCGTATTCTTCCTGGCACGGGAGAGCCTATCCTGGCGGGAGCTTACCGACCTGGAGAAGAACCGCGCGGCGGCATCTGAGAAGGCCCACGAACTGGAGGGGCCTCTGAGCGACTTCGATCTTTCGATGAACGGTGATGATGCTCCTGGCGATGCGGGTGACTCGTTAGGCGATAAAGAATAACAAACAATAATCTGAACAAGGGAATCTGAATAAGGACGGGTAACAAAGATTGGACCTCTTTCAAGCATTGGTTTTGGGCTTAGTGCAGGGCTTAACCGAGTTCCT
>JBBSIK010000135.1:0-7428 GCA_038232115.1 Chloroflexia bacterium | reverse complement strand
GCCATACCCTCTTGAGGTACTTGCGCCTTTCGTCCAGTGTCATTCTCGGCATATTCTCTTCGGCCATACAGTTCCCCCAGTAACATTTTCTTTTGAGTGAACTGTAGCATCTTCGGTAACATTTTACTTGAGTGAATGCGCGGCGCTTGACACCTTTGGGGTGTTGTGATATGATTCAGGTCGCAACATAAAACAGAATTCTAAACTCTTATCCAGATGGGCGGAGGGATCGGCCCCGTGAAGCCCGGCAACCGGATCTGCAGCAGTGATGCGAGATCGGCGGTGCCAAATCCGGCAGGCGCAGGCCTGAGAGATGAGAGAAGAACGTAGCTTTGTGCTAGGGTTCTCTCATGCCGAGAGGCCCTTTTTTGTGCCTTCGTAATTAAGATTATGGCTTCAGACCTATCAGGTTCGCTATAAGTATGCTGCAAACTGTACAATCACAACCCGATGAGATGCACGGCGTTACGGTCTCCTTAGCAGCGTCAGATGCGGTCCCGCCTCCCGTTTGCTGGCTCCCCATAGGCGTTGTGCGTATCGTGGACCAGACTCTGCTGCCTGTGCAGCTACAATGTATGGACTGTAGCACTGTAGATGAACTGGCCGACGCGATCCGCAGACTAAGAGTGCGCGGCGCACCTGCCCTTGGTATCGCAGGCGCATATGGGCTTGCCCTGGCCGCCCACCTCTCCACGACGCCGGAAGCCGCCACTCTACTTGCCGAACTCGAAAGCGTCGCCAGTACACTTCGAGGCACCCGCCCCACCGCAGTCAACTTGCCCTGGGCGCTCGATACCGTCATGCTCGCAGCACATTCCGCTCCTGATGATGCTTTGTCTATTAGGGCATCGGTTCTCGAAGCCGCTCGGCGTATTGAGGTCGAGAATGAGGCGGCCTATCGCACGATGGGCACGTATGGCGCTGAACTGCTAGGTGATGGCATGAACGTGCTCACCCACTGCAATGCAGGGCCTCTTGCATGCGGCGGCATCGGCAGCGCGCTTGGTGTCATTTACACCGCTCACGGCCAAGGCAAGCGTATCCACGTCTGGGTTGACGAGACCCGCCCTCTGTTGCAGGGTGCTCGTCTCACAGCATGGGAGCTGGGGCAGTGGGGCATCCCTTATACGCTGATTGCCGACAATATGGCCGCTTCCCTTATGCGCGCAGGCCGCGTAGACGCTGTGCTGGTGGGCGCCGATAGAATCGCGGTCAATGGCGACATGGCAAACAAGATCGGTACGTATGGCCTGGCTGTGCTGGCTCGCGCACATGCCATTCCCTTCTACGTAGCGGCTCCCTCTTCTACAATAGATAGGCGCATCAAGAGCGGCGATGAGATCAAGATAGAAGAGCGAGACGCTGTCGAGGTGACACACCACGCAGGCAACCCCATAGCACCGGAAGGGGCCGCTGTGTACAATCCGGCGTTTGATATTACACCTGCCGGTCTTGTTAGTTGTATAATCACTGAGTCCGGCCTGGTCCGACCACCCTTTAAGACCGGGTTAGTAGAAGCCGTTTCCTCTTCCACATAGGATACTCAAGCGGACAAATAAGGCGCATAAAGGTGGGCGACGGAGATGGTAAAGTTCGCCCAGGAGAAAACACTAATCTCGATGAGTACAATAATCACCGGCTCCGTCGCATATGACAACATCATGGACTTTCCCGGCCATTTCAAGGACCACATCCTGCCGGAGAAGATACATCTCCTTAATGTGTCCTTCCTCGTTGACACGATGAAGCGCCAGCGAGGTGGGGTGGCTGCCAACATTGCATATACTATGGCCTTGCTGGGACTCCCTCCTGCCGTGTTCACCTCCGTGGGCGCGAACGATTGGTGGGACTACGAAGCCTGGATGCATAAGCATGGTATAGATACGCGCTTTGTGAAAGTAGTGCCGGATGAATTTACCGCCACCTGCTATATCACAACCGACCGCGACAACAACCAGATTACGGGCTTCTACACCGGCGCTATGGCCCATGACAAGCAGCGTTCCCTCCGTGAGATCCCACCTGAAGAGCTTGACCTCGTGGTTATCGGCCCCACCGAGCCGCAACCTATCGTGCAGTTCACCCGTGAGTGCCAGGAGCTTGGCGTGCCCTATGTCTGGTCTCCCATTTGGCAGATCATACGCATGACCTCGGAAGAACTAATCGAGGGCGTGCGCGGTGCAAAAGTCGTAGTGGCAAACGACTATGAGTACGAGCTTATCAGGGACAAGACGGGCATGGACCAGCACGCAATTCTAGAGCACGCTGAAATGGTAGTGACCACCAAAGGCAAGCACGGCTCGGTTATAATGACCCGCGACGAAGTAGCCACCATTCCACCAGCCACGCTGCGTGAGTTGGTGGACCCCGTGGGCGCGGGCGATGCCTATCTGGGTGGCCTCGTCTTTGCTCTACAATCGGGATTGGATATAGAGCGGGCCGGGCGTGTGGCTTCACTGGCAGCCGTCTATGCCGTCGAGCAGTACGGCACGCAGGGGCACGCCTACACAAAGGATGAATTCGCCAGGCGCTATGCCGAGAACTTCGGTGAAGCGCCTGCCATACTGGGTGCGCTTGGCGCTGTACAGGAGGTGAAGTAGTTGGTCAGTGTGGAGAGGCGAAAACATATCCTGGTGATAAATGATACTCAGGAGATTTTGGAGCTTTTCGTGCAGATCCTGCATGAAGAGGCAGGATATGAAGTAACTACAACATCCTATCAGCCGCTAATGATTGACTATGTCAAAGTTGTAAAGCCCGACATCATAATCAGCGATCACGTCTTTGGCGAAGAGAAGATTGGCTGGCAGTTCGTCCAGCGTCTCAAGATGGACCGCGAGACGGTGAGCATCCCGGTGATAGTGTGCAGTGGTGCGGTGCGCGAATTGAAAGAGATGGAAGGTTATCTCATGTCGAAGAATATCAGCATATTGTTCAAGCCGTTCGATGTGGATGAATTACTTCTACTGGTGCAACGGAAACTGGAGGAAAACGCAGACCCCGACGTGCATGTGCGCGAAACGCTTGATACGTCCGACTGACATCATGACTTGTAATAATCAGACATCAATATAGGAGTGTGAAACGAATGGTACTAGAAGCTAAACCGGAAAACAAAGTGCTTGAGAGCGAAGGCACTCGTGTCAAATCGCACATCAAGGGGACCGACCCGGCTCTTGTGCAGCGGGGCGTACGCCGCATCGTGTGGGCCGAGGCCGAAATGCCCGTGCTCCGCCAGATTCGAGAACGGTTCGAGAAGGAGCAGCCGCTTAAGGGCCTACGCATCTCCGCCTGCCTCCACGTGACAGCTGAGACCGCCAACCTCATGCGTACCCTGGTAGCGGGTGGTGCGGACCTCACCCTCTGCGGCTCTAATCCCTTGTCCACGCAGGACGATGTGGCCGCCGCGCTCGTTGAGGAGTACGGCGTCAAGACCTTCGCCATCAAGGGCGAGGACACCAACACCTACTACAGCCATATCGTGTCGGCCCTGAACCACCGCCCTCAGATCACGATGGACGACGGCGCTGACCTTGTTTCCTCTATGCTTTTCATCGCGCTCGACCGCCTGGACGATGTACACCCTATGGTACGCGAGTGGGCAGGCAACCTGTCTGCCGACGAGCGGCACGCGCTCCTGGATGATGTTATCGGCTCCAGCGAGGAGACCACGACGGGTGTAATCCGCCTCAAGGCGATGGAGAAGGACGGCGTGCTCAAGTTCCCCGTGATCGCGGTGAACGAGTCGGACACCAAGCACCTGTTTGACAACCGTTACGGCACAGGCCAGAGCACGATAGACGGCATACTGCGCGCGACCAATATCCTGCTGGCAGGCAAGATCGTGGTTATCTGCGGCTATGGCTGGTGTGGACGCGGTATCGCCATGCGGGCGAGGGGCATGGGGGCACGCGTCATCGTGACCGAAGTGCAGCCGGTGCGCGCGCTCGAAGCCGTTATGGAAGGCTTCGAGGTAGCGCCACTTCTGGAAGCCTCAAAGTTGGGCGACCTCTTCATCACAGTGACGGGCGACCTCAACGTGATAGACGGTCACCACATGGAAGTGATGCAAGACGGCGCTATCATGTGCAACAGTGGCCACTTCAACGACGAGATCAATATCCCCGCTCTGGCCCGGTTGTCCGGTGGTCGTGGCGTGGAAGTGCGCGACTTCGTTGAGGAGTTCAAGATGCCCGATGGTCGCAGGCTCTACCTGCTAGCTGATGGCCGCCTGGTGAACCTGGCAGCCGCCGAGGGGCACCCTGCTGCGGTCATGGATATGAGCTTCGCAAACCAGGCGCTGGCCGCCGAGTACATGGTCAAGCATGGTCCCGATCTCGAAGACAAGGTCTACGTCATACCGCAGGAGCTGGATCACGAGATTGCAATGCTCAAGCTCCTCTCGATGGGCATCCATATAGACGAGCTAACCGAGGAGCAGAAGAAGTACCTCGCTTCGTGGGAGAGCGGAACGTAAAGACAAGTTTTGAGTTTTGAGTTCTGAATTACCGGCGAGTACGAACTCAAAACTCAAAACTCAAAACTATTCAGGGGAGATATATTATGGCAAACGAAAACAATACACATGCTTCTACATTTATGTCAGCGCCGCAGCTATTTATGACTTCGGAGTCGGTGACGGAGGGGCACCCGGATAAGCTGTGCGACCAGATATCGGACGGTGTACTCGATGCTATCCTGGCTCAGGATCCCAATGCTCGCGTGGCGTGCGAGACGGCCACCACGACCGGCTTGATTGTCGTAATGGGCGAGATAAGCACTACCGCATGGGTGGATGTGCAAAAGATCGCCCGCGACACGATTACGCAGGCCGGATATACGCGCGCTAAGTACGGTTTCGACGCTGAAACCTGCGCCGTAGTCGTGTCGCTCCACGAGCAGTCGCCTGACATCGCTATGGGCGTTGACCAGGCCCTGGAGTCGAAGCAAGGCGAGATGAGCGACGATGACAAGATCGAGGCTATCGGCGCGGGTGACCAGGGTATGATGATCGGCTTTGCCTGCAACGAGACCGAGGAGCTTATGCCCTTGACCATCTCGCTGGCCCATAAGTTGACCAAGCGGTTGGCCCAGGCTCGCAAGACAAAGACCCTTTCGTGGCTGCGCCCCGACGGCAAGGCCCAGGTTACTATCGAGTACCGTTACGGCAAGCCCGTGCGCGTTGATACAGTGGTAGTATCAGCCCAGCACGAGCCTTCGGTCACGCACGACGAGATCGAGGAAGCTATCAAGAAGGAAGTTATCTTCAAGGTCATTCCCGCCGAACTACTAGATGACAAAACTCGCTACCTCATCAATCCCACAGGCAACTTCGAGGTGGGCGGCCCCAAGGGTGACGCAGGCCTGACGGGTCGCAAGATCATTGTGGATACTTACGGTGGCGTGGCTCGGCACGGTGGTGGCGCGTTCTCCGGAAAAGACCCGACAAAGGTGGATCGCTCGGCTGCATATGCGGCTCGGTATGTCGCCAAGAACGTAGTAGCCGCGGGGCTGGCCGAACGCTGTGAGATCCAGCTTTCCTATGCTATCGGCGTGGCTCGTCCGATCTCGGTCATGGTCGAGACGTTCGGCACCGGTCGCATCTCTGACGAACGGCTGGTCGAGCTTATCAACAAGCACTTCGACCTTCGCCCAGGCGCTATCATCCGCGACCTGAATCTGCGCAGGCCTATCTATAAGGCTACCGCCGCTTACGGCCACTTTGGTCGCCACGACATTATTGCGCCGTGGGAGGCGACCGATAAGGCCGACACTCTGCGCGAGGAAGCCGGCTTACATACCCAGAACACCCAGGCTGCTCAGGGCGGCGGAGATGGTAATAACTCTCACGCCCATGAAGGCAATGGTCACCACGCAGGCGTTGCCGGTGAGGTCGCTGCCAGCGCCCAGCGTTAGATTGTGACGAAGACTATAGATATGACTGCCCCGGCTCGTGCTTTTGTGACCGGCGCGGGCGGTTTCGTAGGCCAGCATCTGCTGCCGCTCCTGCTTGAGAAAACAGGGTGGCAGCTATATTGCAATGCCCACTCACACAAACACACGTCAAAGGTGGAAGGTCGCATCCGGTGGGTGCATTGTGACCTTACGAATGTCGGGCAGACGAGTGAAGTAGTTGGGCAGGTGCGACCAGATTTCGTATTCCACCTCGCGGCCCAGAGCAATGTGCAGGTGGCGTTTCGGGAGCCTGAAGCCACCTTCATGACGAACGTGGTCGGGCAACTGAACTTGCTTAATGCCTTGCGCGACACTTCACCAAAGGCGCATATTCTCGTGCCGTGCTCGTCGGAGCAATATGGCATGGTGTGGCCACGGGATATTCCTATCAAAGAGGATACCCAGTTCAGGCCGAACAACCCGTATGCCGTAAGCAAGATCGCTCAGGACGCGCAGGCTTTGCAGCATTTCCTCAGTTGGAACCAATGCACGATCCGCATCCGCGCTTTCAATCATATAGGGCCGGGGCAAAGCGATCACTTCGTGACGGCTGCCTTCGCCCGGCAGATTGCGCGTATAGAGGCAGAATTGCAAGAGCCGGTGCTGCTTGTGGGCAACCTTGAAGCCGAGCGCGACTTCACCGATGTGCGCGACATGGTGCGTGCTTACCTCGTAGGAATCCAACACGGGCAGGCCGGTGAGGTGTATAATGTCGGCTCGGGCAAAGGCTATACAATGCAGTGGATACTAGACGCGCTCCTCGCGTTGAGCACAGTGCGCGTGGAGGTCCGGCACGATCCCGCACGCATGCGCCCCTCCGATATCCCCGTGCTTGTGTGCGATGCCACCCGCTTCCGTACCTGTACAGGCTGGCAGCCCCATATCCCGCTGGAACAGACGCTGAAGGATATTCTTAATTATTGGAGGGTGAAGGTTAAAAGTGAAACTGAGGCCGTAACTCGTAACATGTAAGATGATTGGTTCAGTACATATGCTGATCCGGGCATGATGTTTAGCGAGCCGCAGCTTATGAGTTACGAGTTACATCTCGGTTTCACTCCGACGCATAAATGAAAGCGATTATTCTCGTCGGCGGGCAGGGCACCAGGCTGCGCCCGCTCACTTCTACCATACCTAAGCCACTCCTACCACTCGTCAACCGGCCATGCCTGGACCACGTGCTCCATCTGCTCCGCCTGCATGGGATCAGCGATGTGATACTGGCGATGGGGTATCGCTCGGAGAGCTTTGAGCAGTCTTATGGGGATGGCTCGCATGTGGGCGTCAACCTCACTTATGTGCGCGAGGACAAGCCGCTCGATACAGGATGGGCTATCAAGAACGTGGAGGGGCACCTGGATCACGACGAAACGTTCCTGGTCTTTAACGGCGATATATTGACCGACATAGACCTGACCGACATGCTCAAGTTCCACCGTGAGAACGGTTCGGTATGCACCATCTCACTCCATT
>JBBSIK010000134.1:0-7454 GCA_038232115.1 Chloroflexia bacterium | reverse complement strand
TGTCAGCGGGCGAAGTAGGCGCGACGGCGGCGTTCCTATGCAGTCCACTCGCAAGCGGTATCACAGGGGCGGTGCTATACGTGGACAAAGGCTACAACATCATGGGCGTGCCGGTCGGGGAGGGCAGCCCGACACTTGGGTAGCCCAGGTCTTGCGACTTGAAAGTTAGAAAGTAAGCTCCTTTGAACTTTCAACTTTCGACTCGCAAATCCTCGTCCAGGGAGCGCGCCATGATACACCTCAACACGGTTAGCATGAACAAGCCCGGCGCGAGCGATACAGCAGGCTTCCCCTTCAACGTGCCGATAATAAGCTCAATGCAACGGCTAGAGTTCACATCAGAAGTCACGTTTCTGGTGGGAGAGAACGGCTCCGGAAAATCTACCCTGCTGGAAGCCATAGCCTGCGCTGCCGGGTTGCCCGCGGTGGGCAGCGAGAGCCTAGCGACGGACAAGACCCTGGCGACGATACGGCCCCTGGCAAAGTGCTTCAAGTTGGCGTGGAGCAGGCGCACCCATAGAGGCTTCTTCATGCGAACGGAGGATTTCTTCGGCTTTGCCAAGTTCCTCACCAGCACCCGCGAAGAGTACGAAGCTGACATCACCCGCGTCAACAAAGAGACGGTAAACCGCTCGATCACGGCCCAGAACATGGCACGTGTGCCCTATCTGAAGGAGCTACACGAGATGGAGCGGCGCTACGGAAAAGACCTGGGCGCTCGCTCGCACGGCGAGAGCTACTTCACCGTATTCCAGTCGCGGTTCGTGCCCAACGGCCTCTACTTGCTAGACGAGCCGGAGGCCCCCCTGTCGCCCGTCCGGCAGCTATCGTTCATCTCGATGCTCAAGACGATGGTGGAGCAGCAAGAAGCCCAGTTCATTATCGCCACCCACTCGCCCATGCTGATGGCTTTCCCCGGCGCTACCATCTACAACTTCGACGGCGGCAGTATCCAGCGCATCCCCTACGAGGAAGTGGAGCACGTGACGATTACTCGCGATTTCCTCAACAACCCGGAGCAGTTCCTCAAGCACCTGTGAGAGGGAATTAGGAATTAGGAGACGAAACGCAAAGACGCAAAGGCCGCGCAAAGAGTATGAAGGGTTTCTTCTCTAACGATACCTAATTCCTAATTCACAAGGAGACATGCCATGCACTACACAAATTGCCAATCGAGACAAGTCGGGGAGAATGGACACTCCCACAATGGCAAACAAAATCGCCGGTGTAGTGCGTACACGCGCCAATTCCAGGCAAACGCGCCACCGGTGCAACTCTTACGTGAGGAACACCAAAACGATGCAAAATACGCAAACCAATGTGGAAGAAGCCCTGCGCCCGCTTTGGCGCAACCGAGATTACATGCTGCTGTGGAGCGGGCAGGTGGTTTCGGCGGTCGGGTCGGGCCTGACGCAAATCGCCTTTCCCCTCCTGATCCTGGCGCTGACCGGCTCGCCTGCTGATGCTGGGCTGGCGGCGGCCCTCGGCGCGCTTCCTTATGTCCTTTTCAGCTTGCCTGCCGGGGCGCTGGTGGACCGCTGGAACCGCAAGCGGGTGATGGTCCTGTGCGATACGGGCCGCGCACTCAACATGGGCAGCATAGCCGTCGCCTTCGCCCTCAACCACCTGCTGATCCCGCACCTTTACATATCTATGTTCGTGGAGGGCACGCTTTTCCTCTTCTTCAACGTAGCGGAAGCTGCCTGCCTGCCTCGCGTGGTGCCCCAGGCGCAACTCCCCGCCGCCTTCGGCCAGAACGAAGTCGCGCTGGGCGCTGCATACCTCATCGCTCCGCCGTTCGGGGGTGCGCTCTTTCAAGGCATCAGCGCGGTTGCGCCGTTCGCCGTGGATGCGCTGTCGTATGGGGTATCTGTCGTGTCGCTGCTATTCATCAGGACGCCGTTCCAGGGTGAGCGGCCAACGGTATCGCGCAAGCTGCGGGCCGAAATCACCGAGGGAGTGGTATGGCTCTGGGGGCAGCCGGTGATCCGCGTCATGGCAAGCGTCTCCGGCCTCCTCAACCTGTTCAACTCCGGCATCACCCTGATCGTTATCGTGCGGGCGCGTGAGCAAGGGCTGTCACCCGCCGTTACCGGGCTGATCCTGGCTCTTGGCGGCGCGGGCGGCATAGTGGGGGCTGTGCTGGGCGGGCGCATCCAACGCCGCTTCCGGTTTGGGCACATTATCGGTGCGACTTGCTGGTTGAGCGCCCTGCTCTGGTTCGCCCTGGCCCTCAACCTGCCGCCCGTGCTGCTCGCCCTCGTATATGCCACCGTAATCAGCACTATACCCGTCTACAACATCGTCTATGTCAGCTACCGCGCCGCGCTCACACCCGACGCGCTGCAAGGCCGGGTCATCAGCGTAGCGCGATTATTCGTCTTCGCGGGAGAAACGCTGGGCCTGGCAATGGCCGGGCTGCTAATCGAGGCGGCGGGCGTCACCAACGCTGTGCTGATCACAGGTGCCGGCCTGGTAGCCATCGCCCTCCTCGTTACACTCAACAGGGCAATCCAACGCGCTCCCCGGTTGGGAGTGGAAAGTTAGAAAGTGGGACTTTCCACTCCCAGCCCGTCACGGTCGTGCCCCATAGCGCGTCTGATACGTCTGAACGCCTAGCAAGCCAAGGAGCACCTCATACTGAGTGCCTTTGTTTTCGGGGTGGTATTCCAGGCGGTTGCGCTCGAAATACTGCACCAGATAGGTCTTGCCATCGGTCTGGCTCTTCTCGTCGAAGGCTTCGCTGAGAGGGTAGCCGAAAACGGGTATGCCGCCGTGGGTCTGCCAGTAGGCGGTCAGCTCCTTGCCTATGGCGTGCTTAGTCTGCTCGAAATAGAGCAGGTCGCAGCTACCGCAGGGGGGCACAGGCTGGAACGGCTGTTCGTTGGCGCGGGGCGCGGCGAGATCGGCTCCCAGTCTGCCCAGCAGCACCTCGTATTGCGTGCCCTGATTCTCAGAGTGGTACTCAAAGCGGGCGCGCTCAGTGTACTGCACCGTATAGCTCTTGCCGTCTGCCAGCTTCTCGGTCAGTTCGTTGGTCACGGGCAGGCCGAATTGCTGCACACCGCCATGCTGGAACCAGTAGTTGAGGATCGTTCCACGTAGGCACTTGTTCGTCTCCGAGAAGCACCTCGACAAGCCGGGAAGTTGGGCGGTTAGCTGGGGCGCGGGCTTGCCAGACACAGCAGTAGGAGCCGGGCCGGCAGCAGGCACAGGCACAGGAGCTGCTCCGGTGTAGCTGATTCTGTAGATCGTGCCGGTACGGTCCTGCGAGGCAAAGAGAGAGCCGTCGTAGGGGTCCACAGCTATACCAACCCAGGTATCGCCGGTGGAGGTGAAGGTCTGTGGAGAGCCGGAAGGTTTGCCATCCTTGAAGGGCACAAACGCGATGGCTCGGTTGTTGGGATATTGGATACTGTGCTGCGCCACGAATACCCCTCCCCAGTAGCTGGGCGGGAACGACGAGCCGGTGTAGAAAGCCATGCCCAGTGGTGCTGAATGAGGAGGAAAAGTCACGGCGGGGGGTGTCGTCTTGCCGCAGTTGCCGCCGGGCGTATTGGGGTTGGGAATGCGATTGCCGTAGCAGTAAGGATAGCCATAGTCGGCCCCAGCTACCAGCAAGTTGAGTTCGTCGGGCGGCACGTTGGGACCGAGCTCGTCCACTTCGTTGTCCACGCCCCACATCTGCCCGGTCACAGGGTCCCAGTCGAAGCCGACGGTGTTACGCAGCCCCTTTGCGAATACGCGTCCCCCACTGCCGTCCGTGTTGTACTGCCAGATGGTGGCGCGCGAAGCATCCTCCGGGCCGTCGTCGTTGAACGACCCGACATTGAGGTAGAGCTTGTTATCGGGTCCGAAGCCGAGCGTGCGTGTCCTGTGTCGCCCATCGCCTGGGATGCCGCTAACCACTGTTGTGCGTGTATCGGCCTTCAAGTCGCCATTTGGATCGGTGAGGCGCAGCACGCGGGTTGGCTCGCCCACATAGACGGCCCCATCATGGAAGACCACGTTGTTGGGCGAATTGAAGCCGCCCGCAAAGACCGTCACCGAGTCGGGCTTGCCGTTGTGGTTGCGGTCGGGCAGCACCTTCACGGCGTTGCTGCTCTGGCCAAACTCGGCCACATACAGGTCGCCCTCCAGCGAAAACGACAAGAAGCGAGGGTTATTCAAGCCACTGGCATACACCTGGGCCGTGAAGCCTGCCGGTACGCTGAGTGGGGCCGCGACCTCTGCGGGCATCGAGGCCTGGATACCGACTGTGTCTGGCCCCAGTCCGAGTAAAAGTAGACTGCTAAGGGTGAGGACCAGCGTCCCGATAATAGAATGCCTTCTTGATGTAAAGCGCCCAGGTTGGTTCATAATAAACTCCATAAAGGATACGTTGCGAGTAAATGCCGCGATTTACGATGAGTGATTGAGAGTAGCACTGCTATGCAGCACCACATTATAATGTAGTCGCTCGCTAGTGCGCACCTATGCTATAATGACCCCTGGCTACTGAACACCAACGACCACATCCGACCACATCGTAATAGTCAGTACCGCCACACGAATGAGGCACACGTCTGTTTTAGCACTGTGCTGTCGCAGCCGAGTCTTCGATCAGTGTCCTTGTGCGCAAGGAAAGGAGTGTTGAGGCATGTCAAGAGATGAGCGGATTATGTATAAGCTAACTAGTCGGCAAGCTATAGCAGTTGGGTTGCTAATGCTGATTATCATGGTAAGCGCATTCTGGGTGCCAACCGGAACGTCTATCCCCCAGCAGAGGGGAGAGCGATCACGCCCGGCGGCGGCTGGCGGTCTCAGGAGCGGGTACATGGGGGCTGATATAGGTAAAGCGCCTCCAGTAGTTGCCAGCCGGCCTGGCGGAGCCATGGTAACACACTCTCTCAAGAATGATGTGTCTCCTCCCCTGCGCGATATTGCTCCCGCACCGGAGACCGGAGGAAGGGTCAGCGACAATGACGAGGTGCTGCTGCCCTCTCAAGAAAAGCAGCCGAGGGTGAAAGACACGGTTGTCCAAAACAGCTTCGGCCTCGGCCCCTTCGCCATATCAACGCCAATCGCAAGCTTCGAGGGTATAGATAACACTCCCGACAATCGCCTTGACTTGGTGCTGCCGCCGGACACTAACGGCGATGTAGGCCTCACACAGTATGTCCAATGGGTCAACTTGAGGCTTGCAGTCTTCGACAAAGCTACCGGCGCGCGCTTGATGGGTCCTGTTCGTGGCAACACGCTGTTTACCGGCTTTGGTGGGCTTTGTGAAAGGACCAACGACGGTGACCCGATAGTGAACTACGATTCTATCTCCAACCGTTGGGTTCTGAGCCAGTTTGCATTCGGCACAGACGCCAACGGCAATCCCGTGGGTCCCTTCGAGCAGTGTTTCGCAGTCTCTAAAACGGCTGACGCCACAGGGCAGTACTACCGATACGACTTCCGCATCAGTGATACCTTGTTTGATGATTACCCGCATGTAGGTGTCTGGCCGGAGGCTTACTATACGTCGTTCAACATGTTCGACACCACTGCGGGCAACGAATATGTTGGCCCCCGCGCGGTGGCTTTCGACCGTGCTCAGATGCTCGTGGGCCAACCTGCGGGCATGCAGTTCTTCCAATTGGCGGCCACCGACGAGAACGGGCGCAACTCCACCTTGTTGCCGTCCGACCTGGATGGGCCTACTTTGCCTCCCTCCGGCGCGCCTAATACCTTCGCGGAGATGGTCCCCAACGGGCTTAAGCTCTTCCAGTTTCATGCAGACTTCAACAATCCGGCGAACACTACCTTCACCGGCCCGACCTCCCTGACAGGTCAGGCAGGTCAAGCGTTCAACCGCCTCTGCGTAGGCACGCGAAACTGCATCCCACAGCCAGCCCCCACGATCCGTTTGGACGGCGTAGGTGACCGGCTGATGTTCCGATTGGCGTACCGCAACTTCAACGACCATCAGGCGTTGGTTCTCAACCATTCGGTTGATGTGGGCGATGTGGGTAATGATGTTCACGCGGGTATACGCTGGTATGAGTTGCGTAGCCCCGTCGCTGTAGCGCCGACATATAGTATCTTTCAACTGGGCACTTATGCCCCCGATATGAATGACCGATGGATGGGTAGCATCTCTATGGACCACAGTGGCGATATAGCATTGGGCTACAGTGTGTCTTACAGCACCACGTTCCCAGGCATACGCTACACGGGCCGGATGGTTACTGATACGCTTGGCATGCTGCCGCAGGGCGAGCAGACCTTGGTAGCGGGCACCGGCGCGCAACTGGACATGTCTAGCCGGTGGGGTGACTACTCCATGATGAGTATTGATCCGAGTGACGACTGCACTTTCTGGTACACTCAGGAATACTATGCCGTCACGTCAGACCTTATGTGGCAAACGCGCATCGGCTCCTTCAAGTTCCCGAACTGTGTAGCGGCCCCACCCACAGCCACTGCCACCGGCACGCCACCTACAGCCCTTCCGAGCGTGACACCACAAAATACGGCGACACAGACGGGTACGAACACGCCAACCGTGACCGGCACACCGCCCACAGCTACTCCCACAACTTGCGTGCCTGGCAACTATGACACGGTGACCGGTACCGCGACACTCATTGCGGGCACCACGGACACCGGCAACCACTGCGATGATTGCACCACGGTAATTACGCTACCATTCCCGGTGAAGTTTTACGACGCGATGTTCACCACCGCCAACGTAAGCTCCAACGGCAACCTGCAATTTACTTCCAACGATGGTACCGTAAACGGCGGGGCCTGTTTGCCGCAGACCAGCTTGAGCGACGTGATCCAGTTGTACCAGGCCGATTTACGCACCGATGGAGTTGTTACGGGCGATGGCATCTACACTGCCACCGTGGGTAACCAGTTCGTTATCGAGTGGCGTACAACCAGGTTCGGTGGTACAGTGCCTACCGAAAAGCCAAACTTTGAGGTCATCTTCACCCAGGACTCGCCGATAATCAGGGTGGTCTACGGTATGAACGCCGATAATGGGACCGCTGAAGTGAGTGGGGTGCAGGAGGGTACCGGCGTACGCGGCAAGAGGTTCAGACAGTTTTCCTGCCGAACCGCAGCACTGACGCCTGGGTTGCGGGTTGATTATGTGCCAAACACCTGTAACGGGGTATCGGGCACCGCCACTACGACAGGTACAACTACCGGCATACCCAGTGTAACGGGCACTGTCGCTACTGGCACCGCTACAGCACCAGCCACCGGTACGAGCACAAGGACCGCCACTGTGGGCATACCGACACTTACACTTACCATCACAGTTGTTCCAGGCACAAGCACAAGCACCGGCACCAGTGTGGCTACGGGCACTGGCACCACTGTGGCTACAGCTACTACGGGCACATCTGTGCCGACTACCACAGGTGTACCCTCTACCTTTACACCCACCTCCACCAGAACAGACGTGCCTAACACTC
>JBBSIK010000133.1:0-7460 GCA_038232115.1 Chloroflexia bacterium | reverse complement strand
CCTATAGGCGTGGGCATCCCCGGCCAGCAATCGGCGGGTGGAGGCAGCGGTGGCCCTATGCCCACCTTCGATCCTGGCGGCGCGATGCAAGGCATGAGCAACTCCCTCGTGGGCGCGATGCAGGGCATGTCGGATAGCTTCACCACGATGGTCAACTCAGCATCGAGCGCCCTGACGAGCCAGCCCGCGTCCAGTGGGGGCAGTGGAGGCGGCTGGGGTGGCGGCGGAGGAGGCTCCTTCGGTGGAGGCGGCGGTGGCGGCGGTGGCGGCGGCGCGGATTGACGAGTGCCGAGTTGAAGGTGCCGAAGCCCGAATCGCCGTTGCACGGGCAGAACGTAACGTTGAGGCACGGTGGTACGTAACTTGTGTTGAACCATGAGCAATAGGTGGGACAAGGCGATACTTGGCACTTTCAACATTCAACCTTTCACTTTCAACGCGGAGGACGTATGAATATAAAAGACCGGGTGATGGGCGACCAACCCCACGACTTCTTACACAAGATAGCGAGCATAGTGCCCGGCTATCACGGCTACGTAGACCGCGAGAAGAGGCGCGATGCGGACAAGATACTACGTACCCAACTGGCGCATAAATACACTGCTCAACGTGTACGCCTCACTCGCGTGCAACAGCAGTTGCTGCGCTCCGGCGACTTGCAAAACATCGCCTCGATAGACCACCTTGCGGGTGTGCTCCAGCGTTTCATAGACAGGCTGCAAAACGCCACCTATGGCTACGCCGGACTATTCGACCCGATCAAGGTTGAAGCTCAGGACCTCGATCAGCTATACGCCTTCGATATGGCTCTGGCGAGTGGCATAGATACCCTGACGGGCGCAATCGACTCGCTCGAATCGGCAACAGGTGCTGAAACCGCCAAAGCCGAGATCCCAGCCGCCACAGATCGCCTCGCGGGTGTCATCAACGACCTCAATGAGCGACTCGACCAGCGCACCGATCTCCTCACTTCGGGCAACCGGCTTCCGGCCGGTGACTACAGTTCGCTGCTGAACAGCATACAACAGCCGGCGGAAGTCTCGCGTACACCCGGAGCCGCTACGCCTGCCATGCCTGGCATCAACCCAGCGCCGGTGCCTCAGGACACTCCTGCCCGCCAGGGGGCAAGCACAGGCGGCGACCTCGGCTCGACGGGTGCACCCACGGTCAATATGGGTTCAAGAAGTGCGGGAGTGGCAGGGGCCGCAGGTGTGGCACGAGTGGAGGGAACGATGAACGATTCCAACGCAGCGGGCATGAAGAGCACGGGCGATGCAAAGGGTCAGGCAGGCATAGCAGGCTCCGGCGCTTCAACCCAGGATGCGGTGTCGCCCGCATCTAGCGGCCCTATCGCCTCGGCAGCCAACGGCGAGTATAGCGGTGCGCTCTTGCCCGTGGACGAGCCTAGCATCGCTTCGGGTGGCGAGCCTACCACCCGCATGGGCCAGATGGAGCAAATGCCATCCGGCCCCGATGTGAACAGCATGGCCGATGGCGACCAGGGCTTCGAGGGCACCCCCATGGGTGAGCCTCAGGGAGGTAGCACCCCCATGGCGCAGGGTGGCGCGGCAGGCAGTGGTATCGAGACGGCATCGTCTCCTGCCGTGGCTCCGGGCGCTCCGGGCGGCGCCATTGTGGACAGCATGAGCCTATCGAACAGCATGAACAACGCGGGAGGCACAGAAATAACCAGCACCGGCAGCAGCGACATCACCACGGTCAACCCTGGCACCGGCTCAGGCACGGGAACCGGCACGGGCATGGGCGGCTCGGTGGGTAGCGAAACACAAAGCTGAGATGAATGACGATTTAGGATCCTGCCAATCTGAAACCTAATCCAAAATCACTACAGGGAGGCACACAAAATGGGAGTAATGGAAAGACTGTCTACGCTGATCCGGGCCAACATCAACGATATGCTCGATCACGCCGAAGACCCTGAGATCATGCTCAGCCAGATACTGCGCGACATGGAAGGCGAGATACAGAAGGCTCGCTCGCAGGTGGCCGACATGATGGCGCAGGAGAAGATATTCAACGACGACCTCAAGGCTGAGCAAAATAAGTCGGGCCACATGGAAGAGCGCGCCATGCACTACGTACAGCAGGGCAATGACGCGATGGCCCGTGAGGCGCTCAAACGGAAGGCAGATGCCGACTCTAATGCGCAGGTGCTCCAGCAGCAGCTTTCGGCCCAGAGCGAAATGGTAACCCGCCTCCGCTCGCAGCTCGACGCCCTCAACGATAAGTACCAGTCGGCCCTCAGCAACCGCGACGCCTTGTTGGCTCGCTATCATCGCGCCAAGACCCAGCAGCAGGTGACCAGCACTATGCGCAACCTCGACGTGACCGATTACGGCAGCGATCTGTCGCGCATGGAGCAGCGCATTCGCATGACCGAGGCCCGCAGCCAGGCTGATACTGAGCTTCAGAACGACATGACCACCGACGACTCAGGCGCTGCGTTCGACAGCAACGAGCACAACTCCCAGGTGGACAGCGAACTCGCGGCCCTCAAAGCCCGCATGGGCGTGGGTAATGCCCCCAGCGGCACAAGCACCGGGGGCAGCGAAACAGCATCAGACAGTGGCCCCGACACCCGCCGCATAGGCATGGCACAGGGCGGTCAGTAACGCGTCGAAAGTTAGAAAGGGGAAAGTCGAAAATACGAAGAGAGTGCTTTCTAACCTTCCCTCTTTCTAACTTTCTACTAAATAGGAGACACAGATGGCTATACTTGATGTAATTGAGTTTCTGGACCCATCGGGGCGACAGATTGTTCATAGGGTGCCGGAGGGCGGGTCGGGCGAGTTCCGGCTGGGATCGCAACTGGTAGTGCGTGAGAGCCAGGCGGCGGTGTTCTTCCGCGACGGTAAGGCCCTCGACGTGTTCGGACCTGGGCGTCACACCCTCTCCACGGCCAACATACCCTTGCTCACCGGGCTGTTGAGCATCCCGTTTGGCGGCAAATCTCCGTTCCGCGCCGAGGTCTACTTCGTCAACCTGGCCGACCTCATTGACATGAAGTGGGGCACCATGGAGCCAGTGACCTTCCGCGACAGCGAATTCGGCATGGTGCGCTTGCGGGCCTTCGGCACATACGCCATGAACGTGGCGGACCCGCAGATGTTCGTCACCAAGATCGTGGGCACCCAGGGCTTATACGAGACAGGGCAGATTGAAGACTACTTGCGTACCATCATAGTGTCGCGCTTCAACGATTTGATGGGCCAGATGATGAAGACTCTGCTCGACCTGCCCCAGCACTACAACGAACTCGGCTCAGGCCTCAAGACCTCCGTAGCCGATGACTTTGCCAACCTGGGCCTCAACCTCAAGGCGCTGTACGTCACTTCCATCACGCCTCCAGAAGAGGTTCAGAAGAGAATAGACGAGCGCACCGGCATGGGCGTGGTAGGCAACATGAACCAGTACATGCAGTACCAGGCAGCTCAGGCTATGGGCAATCTTGGTAAGGGCGGAGGTGGGGGTGGCAGCAACGTCGGGGATGCGGCGGGCACGGGGCTTGGCCTCGGCGCGGGCATGGGCCTCGGCGCGGGTATGGCGCAGATCATCGCTCAGGGGATGCAAGGCGCGGGTGCAGGGGGCGGCCAGAACACACAGCCTTCACCTGCCCAGCCCGGCAACCAGGCGACTTCGGCAGCAGCAACGGTCACTTGTTACAACTGTCATGCGCAAATACCGGCGAATTCGAAGTTCTGTCCCGAGTGTGGTGCTGACCAGACCGCCAAGGTGTGCCCCAAGTGCGGCACCACCAACCTCCCAAACGCCAAGTTCTGCACGAACTGCGGAACACAGTTGTCGTAAGGATTTGGGGCCGGTGGGTCACACTGCAATCGGGTTAGCATTCATCTATACTCGTAGTGGCTTCAGGAAAGCCAATCTATTTGCAGTGCGACCCATTAGGTTTTTCAAGCGCCATCTCGGTCACACCCGAAACCCATCGCCAGGAGCTGTAGATCGGCACACCTTCTTGACACGAGCAGTTCTTTGCGCTTAGCATAACAACACGAAGTTATAGGATGACGTGTGTGCTCGGATTTTCAAAGTTGATCAGTTGTGAGACCGTTTGTGAAAGGTAGGGAACGATGGCGCTTGGACTTTACATGGTAGTAGTGGTAGTCAAGGATGTAAGCAGAGCAGTGGAGTTCTACCGGCGGCTTGGTGTTGACATTCCGGAGGGGAGTGTAAACGAACGGGCTGTCGAGGTAAAGATGGGCGAGTTAAGCTTTCTTTTGACCAGTAAGAATGCATCAGCCACGTGGGATCCCGACAGGGCTGAACCATCGGGCGGCTCCCGTATCGTTCTTGAGTTCTACCTGAAGACTCGCGAAGCCGTGGACGCAAAGTACGCAGAGATGATTAGTTACGATTATGAGAGCTATCGCGCGCCTTTCCAGACCTCCTTTGGTCCGTACTTCGCACTGATCAAAGACCCGGATGGGAACACTGTCCTTCTCTCAGCTGATTAGCTGACTCTGTTGCAGTAGCTGACGCGGTTTGCTCGCCTCTCACTTTGCGATAGCCCCTGATCCCCACTCTCCAACCTTCAGCCCTAACGCACGAGATCGACGGCCAATCCACTGTACCTCTACAGGCTCTGTCGCGCTCCAAGGGTGGAAGGGAACGCGGAGATGGCCTCGCTCATCTAAGTTAAGACGAAGACGCCAGGACGCAAATCTATTCCCAGGCTAGGCCGGGGCAGCTACTTTAGCTGAAATCGGCTCTGTAATCCACTGTGCCATAAATATCAATCGAGTGGAAGGGGATAGCCAAGGTACAGGCTCCGCCGGCATGAGACACGAGAAAGGCTGAGTGGCGTCGAGACTATCTCAGCCCGGAAGAGGAGAAACCAATGAGGACTATGCAACTGCTGGAAGATTTGGTGTTCCACACTGAACACCCATACGCCCAGCCGCTCCTGGTAGATAGGAACGGCCGGGTGCTTCGCTTCACGCTGAGGCCCGGCGAGAGCTTCAAGGAGCACAACGCGCCCAACTCGCCGTTCTATGTCGTAGTGCTGAAGGGAAAAGGTATGTTCGCAGGTAAGGACGGGCAAGAGAGGGAGTTTGGCCCCAATTCGTTGCTGATATTTGACGAAGGGGAGAACCATACGGTGCGGGCGTTGGACGAGGACCTGGTATTCGTGGGCTTCTTGCATGGCGTACCGAGCAACATATCTACGAGGGTTGCCGGGCTATTGGCTCACGAAGGCGAGTGAGTGAACAAGGGCGCGCTGCATGCGACGAGAAGCAAAGAGCCGAGGGCTTGTGGGCACATATGCCGCGACTTGGCCCATAACAATCACGGCTAGGTGGCGCTATCCTGGTTTGCATCTCCCTTAGGACATATCTGGCACCGTATGAGGAGCGAACATGAGCAATCATCCGACCCCCGACTGGGATCCACGAGATGTTTCCGTCTTCGGCGATCAGCGGCGTGCGTACGATGAGATGCGCGAGCGTTGCCCTGTCGCCTACAGCGACTTCCTGGACTGGTCGCTGTTCCGACACCAGGACATCGTCAGCGTCCTCGCCGATCCTGAGACCTACAGCAGCGCCTCCAAGCATCGCGCCGTTCCTAATGGCATGGACCCCCCGGAGCACACTCGATATCGTCGCGTTCTGGAGCCGTATTTTCGGCCTGAACAGATGATGGCACTCGAACCACGCTGCCGGCGCATCGCGGTTGACCTGGTGCAGGCACTTTTCGCGCGCGATGGACGCGATGAAGTGGAATTCATCACCGAATTCGCCCACCCGTTCTCCTTCAAGACGCTCTGCACATTCCTCGGCTGGTCGCCTGAGATCTGGGAGAAGCTCCGTGGTTGGACGCATGGTAATCAAGAGGTGGCGCTCTCGCGGGGCAGGGAGGCGGGGGCGGCACTGGCTCGCGAGTTCGCTGGATACGTCACGGAGGCGCTTCGGGTTCGTCGTGAAGCCGGAGTGGATGCGAGCAATGACCTCATCAGCAACCTCATGGTGACTCCGGTCGAGGGTGCGGCGCTGAACGACGAGGACATCGTCAGCCTCCTGCGCAACTGGACAGCCGGCCACGGCACTGTGGCGGCAGCGCTCGGGATCCTCGTGTTCTACCTCGCGGAGCATGTGGACGTGCAGCAGCAACTGCGCCGCGAACCGGCACTGCTGCCCGCCGCAATAGATGAGATTCTGCGTGCCGATGGCCCGCTGGTGGCTAACCGCCGGACCACGACACGCGACGTGGAGATCGAGGGCCGGAAGATCGGCGCCGGCGAGAAGCTCTCGCTCAATTGGATCGCCGCGAACCGTGATGGGCGCGCGTTTGACGATCCCGACGCAGTAAGCTTCGAGCGTGACCCAGTGGATAATCTCTTGTTCGGGGCGGGCATTCACTACTGCCTGGGCGCACCCTTGGCCCGCATAGAGATGCTGGTCGCCATGGAAGAGCTTCTGGCGCGCACAACCATGATCGAGCTAGGCACCACGGAGCCGCCACAGAGGGATGTCTATCCGAGCGATGGCTTCCGGGCGATGCCGATGCGCCTTCGCTGACCGTCGCGCGAGCCTCCATCGTCCCCTGTGTTATAATGTCAACCACACAGAAAGGGGTGGCATGCAGGCTATCGTCGCTGGAGAGGATAGGCGAACAGGCGGTACTGTCGGGGCGGAAGGGCGAGTGCGGACGGCGCAAAACAGTTGGTTGACGCTCGCTCCTGTTGTGATTCTCGGCGGTATTTCGAGCGCGGCTTACTTTCTCGGCTTCGTCAGGCCCTATCTTCTCTCGACTTACTACACGCAGCCGTTACTCGATCTCGTCAAAATCAATGGGCACACCGCGTCCGCCGCCAACGAATGGGCGCTGACATGGATTGTGCTCTTTGCCTGCTACTACCTGGCCTTTCGCATATGTCCATCGGCAGCGGGCACAACAGCAGCGTTCCGGCGCACAGCCCTCTTTATCGTCTGCGGGTGGGCCGCGCTCTTCTGCGTTACTCTGATCTTTATGTATCCGGTGGGCGCTGCCGACATCTTCGACCAGATATTTAGGGCGCGTCTCACCTCCCACTATGGCCTGAACCCTTTCACCACCTTGCCCAGCAACCTGCCGGACGATCCCTTCCAGCCCTATGTTGCCTGGCGCGGTGATGCCTCACCATACGGCCCCATTTGGGAGATACTGGCCGGGGGCACCAGCTTCCTTGCGGGCAATAGCCTGTGGAACAACCTGATACTATTCAAGTTGCTGGTGACGGCAGCATATGGCGTCAGCATAGCCTTCACCTACCTTATCCTACGTGCGGCGAAACCTGACTGGGCGTTGCGCGGCACCCTCTTCTTCGCCTGGAATCCCCTGGTGCTGTTCGAGGTGGCGGGCAACGGGCACAACGATGCCGTCGTCATTATGTTCATGCTGGCGGCAGTCTACTTGCTCGTACTGGCGCGCAGGTGGGCAGTAAT
>JBBSIK010000132.1:0-7472 GCA_038232115.1 Chloroflexia bacterium | reverse complement strand
GCCCTCTTGTTAGGACAGGACATGGGCAACCCGCTCAGTTCGATAGTAACCGCAAAGTAGCCAACAAAGGAGATCAAGCGATGAACAAAACAGCAGCCAATACCAGGAAGATCCCTCGGCAATTCGCACTCATACCGGTCCTGCTGATCATGATGGCAAGCATGGGCCTACTCCTGAGGGGAGAGACAAGTGCGATAGCGGCACCACGGAGCACTGCCGCAAGTGGGCCTGCGAACGCCCCTAAAACCGCGCCCCAAGCGTGCGGCAACCCCAGCTTTGCCCCGCCCGTCACTTATCCGGCGGGAAACCGTGGGGCCGCAAAACTGGCGGACTTCAACCACGATGGGTATCTCGATTATGTGAGTGGGAGCAGCACCGACCACACGGTATCTATTCTCTTTGGCAACGCTAGTGACGGCTTCAACGCACCAGTTACCGTCGCAACTGGGCTCTCGCCTTACGCGATAACGGTAGGTGACCTGAACCTTGATGGCTTTTCAGATATTGTCATGACTGATTTCTACGGTAATAGCATAACAGTGCTTTTGAACAACGGCGATGCCACCTTCCGGGTGTTGCCCAGCGTTACAGTAGGTAATCTGCCTGACTCGCTACTGGTGGCAGACCTCAATCACGATAATTTCCCAGACGTTGCAGTATCCAATGACGGCTCCGCCAGCATATCTGTACTGCTGGGCAACGGCCGGGGTGGCTTTACTTCGGCCTTCCCCTTCGCAACAGGGGCAGGGCCACAACAGGTATTGGTGGGCGACTTCAACAAGGATGGCAACCCCGACCTTACGATAGCGAACTACCAAGGCGGCACCGTATCGGTGCTGATAAACAATGGCTTTGGTGCCTTTACTACCACTAACTACCCGGCAGGACCCGGCCCCGCAAGCTCGGTGGTGGGCGACTTCAACTCTGACGGCTATCTGGACACCGTTGTGGGAAACTTTAGTACCCGCCAGGTAGGGGTGCTGCTCAACGATACCAATGGGCATCTGTACCCTCCCACCTTCTTCCCCGGAGGCTCACAGGCAGGTGTTATGACGTCGGACGATTTCAACCTGGACGGCATACCCGACGTTGTCACAGCGAATAGCAGTGACGGTAGCCTATCAGTGTTCCTGGGCAACGGTGCCGGCGGCCTCAGTGCGGCCACAAACTACCCTGTGTCCTTTGGCGGCATTGGCGTGTTTACAGGTGACATGAACAAGGATGGGCGGCCTGACCTCATCACGGGCAACAGCGACAATAGCGTATCGGTGCTGCTGAACACTTGCGGCCCGCCTCCCGGCAGTTTCTCAGACGTGCCTGCCAACTCGCCCTTCTACCCTTACATCACCTGCTTGGTGAATAGAACCATCATCTCCGGCTACCCAGACGGTACCTTCCGCCCTGGCAACAACGTCTCAAGGGGGCAGCTCTCCAAGATTGTGGCGAACTCCATGGGCGCTCAAGAAGACCCCGGCTCGCAAGTCTTTACAGACGTGCCTCCTAGTTCTCCCTTCTACAACTACATCAACAGGCTCACCAACAGAGGAGTGATTAGCGGGTATAAAGACCCCGCGCAATGCCTAGGCACAGGAGCGCCCTGCTTCAAGCCCGATGCTGAGGCCAGTCGTGGGCAGATATCGAAGATAGTGAGCAATGCGGCAAGCATACAAGATGACCCAGGCGCACAGATATTCGCCGACGTGCCGTCAGGCTCACCTTTCTACGACTACATTAACAGGCTGACTAACCGAGGAGTCATGAGTGGGTACAACGACCCTGCTCAGTGCCCAGGCACAGGAGCGCCCTGCTTCAAGCCCGCCAACAACGCCACTCGTGGGCAGACCTCCAAGATAGTAGCCAACACCTTCTTCCCCAACTGCCCGACTCAGTCAGTCAAGCCCTGAGACAAAATGAGTAGGCGATGTATCTTCAGCGGTGCTGCTGCCGCTGAAGATACGTCGAGTGAGGTCACCTTTATGAGCGAAAGTCAACCGAGCGGACGATCACACCTCTTCCTGGTGCGGCTGTGGCTGGGCCAGGAGGATAGCGTTAGCGCAGGTGAGAGCCTTTCGCACGGTAAGGTACAGCACCTGATCAGCGGCAAAGCCTGTCACTTTTCAGATTGGCCGTCGCTGATAGACCTACTCTCGGCGATGGCTACTACTTCGCCCGCTCCACACGATGTCTCTATTGCTCATAGGTCCAATCTGCCGCATGATACGAGTGAGAACGCGAGCGGGGCAGATGACCAGAGCGATCCTCACCTGTCGTAAGAGAAGAATACTAGGGGCTTGGCGATCAGTCGCCAAGCCCCTATCTCAAGCATAAATATAGAAAGTGCAGCAACAGGGCTACAGGCATCAGAACCCTAACTTACTGATCCAGAGAAAGTGAGTGGCACGGCTGCAACTCTGTACGAGGGCTAACCGATTCCTGTGGCGTTCGGCATGACAAGATGCCGTTCGTCACTGTTGATTGCTACATTCACGACTTTGCATGCGCCCTGTAAGTGTTCAGAGTTGGGGTGGGTGAAAACAGATAATTCACCGCAGAGGCGCAGAGCACGCAGAGGGAGCGCGGAGATTACGTAGGGATGCACAGAGAAAACAAGCATAAACTTTGCGTTGCTCTGCGCCTCTGCGCCTCTACGGTGAATTCAGTCTTTGCTACACTCCTATTCTCAAAACTTACGCGCCCTGGGGTTGTGCCTGCACAACGAGCCCTGTAGTATGCTTTGACGTTATAACTTATAATGCTGTAGCGCAGAAAATAGAAAGTAGAGTTGAGAGCGCACAGCGCGGGCAAGCAACTCCATCGAACAACCCCCCAACGTAGCACACATTCGGGAGCCTCACCATGCGATTCAGTTCCGTTTTAGCCCGGCGCCTGTTCTTTGGACTGGCGTTGTCAGGCCTGGCTATAGTGCCTTCCAACTCACAAGCCCAGGCACCCCAAAATTTCGCCAACGCAGCTTTCTCAAGATTGTGGGAGCGTACCGATGCACCTGTTGCCTCAAGTTCCGTAAAGCGCACCTGGTTCTGGGGACCCGCTCCCAACAGTTCGGGCATATCCGAAGACTACAAAGAAGGCTCCGGGGGCAAGCGGGTAGTGCAGTATTTCGATAAATCGCGCATGGAGATAAATGATCCCCAGGCTGACCCGAATAGCCCATTCTATGTAACCAACGGGCTACTCACCGTGGAACTCATCTCAGGTAGGATGCAAGTAGGCAAGGATAGCTTCGTAACACGCCAGCCCTCTCGCACCAACGTAACCGGCGATTACGGCGATCCTCTGGCCCCCTCCTATGCAGACCTTGCCTCGGTATCGAGCGCGGGCAAAGAGATGCGTGACGCTGGCCGCACGGGTCAGCCGGTTACCGCCACCCTGAGCCGGGACGGCAAGAAGGGGGAAGACCCCTCGAAAGCCTCAGTGCAAGGCGGCAAAATAGCCTATTACGAGAGCAGTACGGGGCACAACGTGCCGCAGGTAATGTGGGATTTCTTGAATAGTTCGGGCGCAGTGAGCGTGGGCGGCAAGACCTCTCAGCAGCGCCTTATCGAGCCGTGGTTTTACGCATCGGGCCTGCCGATCAGCGACCCATACTGGGTGCGCGCCACGATAGCCGGTAAAGTTACAGGCGTGCTGGTGCAGGCATACGAACGGCGGGTGCTCACCTACGTGCCCACGAATCCAGAGGGGTTCAAGGTCGAGATGGGCAACATCGGCCAGCACTACTTCCAGTGGCGATATAGCGGAGCGCCACCTCCTGTGACTGTATCGCCGGTACCCACTGCAACCGCGCCCCAGGCGCAGCCCCTCTCCCGGTTCTCTATTGACCTGATATCCGATACCTCGCCTGGCACGCTTGATATGGCAAAGGGGTCGGGGGCGGGCGCTGTCAGGACGTACTTGCAGTGGAATGACATTGAGCCGGCCCAGGTGGCGCCCTCTCAGTACAACTGGGCCGTATACGACCAGAAGTTCCTCGCTATCAGTGACAGGGGCCTTCAGCCCGTCACAATCATCCAGGGCTGCCCTCAGTGGGCGTGCAGCCGCCCGGATGGGCCTATACGTGTGGAGCGGGTGGGCGATTTTGTGGAGTTTATGGGAGTGATGACGGCCAGGTATGGCAAAGCGCCGTATAACGCGCACTACTGGGAGTTCTGGAACGAGCCTGATTCGACCACAACAGGCGGGACCACCAAATACAACTGGGGCTCTTACGGGGCGCGTTATGCCGCTATGTTGGCGGCTGTCCGCCCTGCAATGAAGGCGGCTGATCCCGCATCACAACTGGTCATGGGCGGCGTGGCCTACGACAATTTCTTGGAGAGTGGGGGACCGTTCGTACATAGCTTCGTGGACGACGTACTGGACGCAGGAGGCGGCAAGAGCCTCGACGTATTCAACTTCCACTATTACGTCCAGAACGCCCACTGGTGCTCATTCACAGACAAGCTCAAGGAGTTGCGCGCTAAGCTTACATCGCGTGGCCTCAACTTGCCTATAATGTCCACTGAGACCGGTTTTACCTCAGACCCGGACACTGGGTCAAATGAGAATACGCAGAGCCTCTACGTAGCTCAGGCGTTCGCTCAGAGCGCGGGCGAGGGTATGCTCTCGACCACCTGGTTCCTGATCAAAGATTTCGACGATAACGTGCCGGGCTGGACGATATTTGAAAAGTCGGGCCTTCTCAACCTGAACGCAACACCCAAGCCTTCGTATCAGGCATACAAAGCTGCCGTATCCCAGCTAGGTCAGCGGCCCCCGACGCGGGCACTCGGCGCAAACGAGGGAATAACCGGAACGATGCGTGGCTACGAATTCGACAAGGATGCCGCGCACCCCGCTCCGTTGTGGGTGGTATGGGCCTGGGACCTGAGTACGAACTCTGCGGCATGCGGGACGGCACCCACCCTTCGAGACTTCTCAATACCCGCACGTCTCGCGCCTAACGTCAAACAGGTGCTCGATATGTATGGGCAGCCTGTCAGCACTCGGACCGGCCCTGGCGGCAGTGTCCTGTTCTCCCTGGACGCCCGGCCAGTATACATTCAATGGGCACGCTAAGGCAGAGTACCGGGCGCATAGCACTGGACAAGTCGGACTTGCTACTCGACAACCTGGCACGGACCTCCCGGTATTTGCGCCCGAGTCTGTTGGTGTGGTGGTTGATACCGTTCATCGGCGCTGCCCTCGTGCTTGGGACCAGCTACGCGGCCCTGTGTACGCAGCGTTACACAAGGGCAAATGGCGTAACAGGCGAGTTGCTCGCGGGGCAGAGCGTGGGTCAAAGTTTCGTGTCTCGCTACCCGAACCTGTCGGGTGTGGAGCTACAGATAGGCACATACGCCCTGGCGACGGACCCCTCAAGGGCACCCCTGGTGCTTCACCTTCGCTCAAGCCCTACGTCACAGGGGGCGTCCCGCTCGCCCGACATCGCTACAGCCCAGCTCTCCCCCCAACAGGCGCTAGGGGAGAACCCCTGGTATCTCTTCTCCTTCCCCTCGGTACAGGACAGCCAGGACAGGTCGTTCTATATAGAAGTGGAATCTCCCGGTGGCGCACCCGGCAAGGCGCTTACCCTGTTCTGGTGGCAGCCGACCCCCGATGGCGATTCGTATGGGCAGGGCACAGCTTATCGAGATGGCAAACCCCAGAAAGGAGACCTGACCTTTGGGCTTCGCTACTCGCCCTCCCCTCTGCAAGCGTGGACGCAGTTAGCACGAGCAGCCTCTACCAACTTCCCAGGCGCTTTGATGGTGTTGGTGCTGCTGGCGGTAGTAGGTGGCGGGTTATGGCTCGCGTTACGTCTTCCGACCCTCTTGCGCGACACGCAGCGCATGGACAGGTGGCTCACGTGGTGGTCTTTGCCGGTGGCTCTGGGAATAGCCGCCCTGAACGGACTTGTTTATCTCTTTCTGATACCGCCGTGGCAGGGGCCGGATGAACACTCGCACTTCACCTATGCAGCGCTCCTCGATAGACATGGGCTGGATGATGCAAGAGTGCAGCGCCTCGACCTGGCGGGTAAAGATCGAGATGATGCTTTAATAAAGGCGGTCAGCGCCTCAATGGACCGCAACGATTTTTCGAGGCGAGTAGCCTGGAACTCGACTCCGGGCGCTCCGGTGGTGCCGGGTTCCACCCTTTATCAGGAATTGCGCCAACCCCCCGCCTACTATTGGCTATGCGCAGCAGCCCTTCAGACGGCGCGCGCAGTCGGCATTTCAGCCGACCCGTACTCGAACCCTCAAGGCGCACTCTATGTGATGCGTGGGGTCTCTCTCGCTCTGGGACTGGGAGTGGTGGTGCTCGCATGGCTGGCGGGCGTGCTGCTGGGAGGCCGGAAGCATCCCTGGCTGCGATTGGCATTGCCGCTCATAGTTGGGTTGCTACCGATGCGCGCATTTGTCGCGTCAGCTGTGAACAACGATATCCTGGCTGAACTGGCTGTGTCCGCACTCTTCGTGGCGCTGGCGGCCCTCTTCAGGTGGCCCACGGGCATACGCGGCCTGGCTCTAGCAGTGCTGGCGATTGCGCTCACTGTGGTGGGATTATCCACCAAATCTACCGCACAAGCGGCTGCTGTGCCTCTGCTGGCGCTCGGTCTCACTGTGTGGATTGGCATGCTGGTGTCTCGCGTCGTGGTGCGGTGGAGCGATAGAGCAAAGAAGGGTGGAAAGTTCATACCAGTTGCGCTTCCGGCTACTCTTATAGCAGTGGCGCTCCTTCTGAGTGTGGGCGCGGTTACGCTTGCGTACGAGCAGGAGGATACGGCTGCTGGCTGGCTGGTGCGTACCTGGATATTTGAGCGAGCCGCGCGAGTAGAGACAAATGCGCACAGCGGCGCTTATGTAATAGAGCTGCGACCGCCCGGCGAAACTGCTGTAGCGTCCCAGGTGCTGGTGCCCCCTGTGGATCATCAGCGGTTCAGCCTCACACTGTCGGGTTGGGTTCGCCTGCGTCCCGGTCCGGGAGGGCCAACCGGTAAGGAGGCAAAGGCGCTCATCAGCGTGCTCGAGGGGGAACGTCAAGCAGGCATCGGCGAGGTCACCCTGGACCCAAGAGGCGACTGGATACCAGTTACCGCCACAGCGCGCATCCACGAAAGTGCCGATCCGGTGACCCTGCAACTGAGGGCAGGTGATACGGCTGTACAGTTCGATGATTTGTCTTTACAGGTTACAGGGTCGCCCTCTGCCTTGAACGACCCGATATACAGGCCGGTGTTGCTTAACCCTTCGGCTGAAAAAGCGGGAGTGGGGTTGCGACACGAGGTAGCCCGTCTACTCCCCGAGGACGCCCGGCAGATCGCCGATGCCCTGGTCAATCCGCAGCCGTTCAACCGGGATGCGCTGTGGGCGTCCTACGCCGATGCGCAGAACCGCTCGTTCTGGGGCAACTTTGGATGGGTGTCACTACCTCTGCCGGAGGCGATGTATACTATCCTCGGTGCTCTATCG
>JBBSIK010000131.1:0-7486 GCA_038232115.1 Chloroflexia bacterium | reverse complement strand
TTGGACATGCCGTTCTGCGACCACCAGTCCTGGCACAATTTGCCCTCTCCCGCCTCCCGCAGCGATGAAAGCAGGTCAAGCACGCTCATCTCCAGACGCAGGTTCTTGAGCGCGCCCACCACCTGGCCGTCCTCTATGAGGAAAGTGCCGTCGCGGGTAGTGCCGGTAGCGATAACGCGCTTCGGATCGGGGCAGTGAGTGTAGTGGAACCGTGTCACCCACACCCCACGCTGCACGTTGGCGATCATCTGCTCTAACGAAGCCGTGCCCACCGGCATGACGATGTGTTCCGCACCCGGGCCTGATGGAAACTCGGTGAACGGCGTATCGGCGTGGCCGGTTGATTTTGTGCCCGCCTCCTGCGCCGTTTGCGCGTCGTACACGGGACCAAGAGCAATGCCGTCGCCAACTATGTCAACTCGCTGTGCAGGTAGCCCTTCGTAATCAATGGCAACAGGGAGGCAGCGCGAGTCGGTGGGATCGTCCCAGATGCTGACCACGTCGCCAGCCACACGCTCACCGAGTTTGCCCGACATGAAGGATTGCCCATCGAGCACCTGGCGCGCTCCCATGCCCCACTCAACAGGGAATCGCAGCATGTCGGCCACGGCGTTTGGGTCAAAGATAGCCTCGTAATCGCCCGGCTCGATCTCCGCCTGGTCGTGGTTAGCGCGGCATTTGGCGACAGCCTGCGCCGCCACTTTGCCGAGATCGAGTTTGCCCACATCCCGGTCGTAAGCGTCACCGAAGCCGGTGCCGCCTGGACCTTCCATCAGCGCCTTAAGATAGGCCGTAGTGTAGGACGCGTAGGATCTGATGCCCGTGCTACTGACGACGGCAAGCTCTGAAGCCGAAGCGCGAAACGTCCCGAATGCGCTATACCCCTCGCCGGCGGCGGCGTCAATTATCTGCCCAACAGCTTCGGCCCGCGCCTGTGCAGACAATTCTGCGGTGCTCGGGAAGAATGAGGTAGGTCTATCCGCAGGCACGGGATAGCCCAGGTCGGGCGTAGGTAGCGGCTGAAAACGCGGGCTGGGAGCTTGCAGCCTGGCGAGTTGCACAGCGTCTTCGATTGTGCGGCGCAACTCCGCAACGTCCATGGAGTTAGTGAAAATGCGAGCCATGGCCTTGCCCACCGCCACCCTCACGGCCACGCGCGTGTTTACCTGTGACACGTTCTGGTGAATCTCGGAGTTGGCATAGCGGGTGACGTTCGTAGTGTCCGCCAACAGCACAAGCTCAGTGCCATCGGCAGGCGATCCGCGCATGGCGTCTTCAAATATCGAGAACGCCGCGGCCTCACCTATCAGTTGTCCGGCTACCATTCTGTGCGTCATGCGCTCTGTACCTCGTGAATAATGGGGGTCAGGGGCTAGCGGCTAGTGAAGAATCCCCATCCTGATCTTTGTGCGTTCTTTGCGTATTTTGCGCCTTTGCGTTTCGGTCTCCCTACTAACCGCGCTGGCTCAACTGCAAGCCATCAACCAGGATGGGCGAACCGCCGTGCGACACAGGGCAAAGCTGTAGCGGCTCGCCCTTAGCGCAATGGGGGAGACCCCATAGGTGCCACTCTTGCGGGCCGGCAATCGCCCGTACCGATCCCCAGAAGGCAGGCGTGCGCCCCTGGAACGATGCGCCCTTACGAAGCTCGCCCAGTTTGCCACCTTTTATCTCGCGGCACAACTCAGCCGAGAAATGGAAATTCATGCGCTTGTCGTCCAGACTCCACGATGATGGCGTTTCCAGGTACAGGCCGTCGTCAACCTGCGATACCAATTCCTCGAACGACCCGCTGCCCGGCTCCAGCGACAGGTTCACCATACGCACGAGGGGGATGCGACCCCACGAGATAGCCCGTCCGCAGCCGTTGGAGCGTTGCCCCAGTGCCAGCGCGCTCTCCCTTGAAGTGAGATAGCCTGTAAAAACGCCGTCTCTGACTATAGCCGTGCGCTGTGCCGGAGTGCCTTCCTCGTCCCAGCCGAAAGTGCCCAACCCACCCGGCAGGAGCGAATCGGCAGTCATATTCACGAGCGGCGAGCCATAGCGATACTTACCTAGCACATTCGGCATCAGGAAAGAAGTGCCCGCGAAAGCCGCCTCCCAGCCAAGTACGCGGTCCAACTCTGTAGGGTGGCCGCAAGACTCGTGTACGAGCAGGGCTACAAAGTCGGAAGAGAGTATCACGGTGCGCGGTCCGGAGGGTGCCCAGGGTGCCGCTACCAATTCGGCAGCCTCCCGTCCTACCCGCTCGCCGACGAAGGGCAAGTCCATGCCGAGTATAAACTCCCACCCGGCCTGGCTCATGTCGCCAAACGAGCGGCGGTAAGAGTAGCCCTCGTCCGTAGCCACGCCGCCCAGCCACGCGCCGGACTAGGTGATGCGCTGCCGTATGCGCGCGCCTTGAGTGTTGGCGTACACCTTCTCAGCGCGCTGCACACCCAGTGAGGCCGTGGCGACCTTGACCCTGCTGTCGGCAGACAGTATTCGCCCCGATACCTCTTGCATTAGGCCCACTCGCTCGTTCAGGGGCACGGCAAGGGGGTCCTGCGCCAGCAAGGTGGCGTATTCGCCCTGCTCTGTGGGCATGAGCGAGACATCGGAGTGGGATTTGCGGCGTGTGCCACTAGCGCGCGCTATGTCAACGGCGCTTTGCACTGTAGCCCTGATGTCGCCCTGTTCCGTAGAAGCCGACGACGAAAACCCCCAGCCGCCACCGGCGAGCACGTGTATGCCCCACCCCGCATCGTTATCCGAACTGAACCGCTCTACCTCGCCGTTTCGGGCCTGCACCCGCTCCGAGAGATCGGTTTCGGCGCGCGCCTCCGCGTACTCAGCCCCCATCTTGCGGGCTTCTTCGAGAGCAATTTCGATAGCTTGTTCTGGCATCATGGGAGAATTATATCACGTGGGGAGTAGTACGTAACCCATCCTAATCTTTGTGCCACGGGTGATGCAAAGTCGCTCTTGGTGGAAGTTGAGCACTCAAACCACACATTGTCATTCCTCCCTGCGTTCGGAATCGGCTGGGTAGGCGACAGTGCTAAATTGGAGTAAGTGGTTGGCAAGGTTGCAATTGAGTACGACGACCAACCGATTCCTCACTACGTTCGGAATGACAATGTGTGGTTTGGTGCTGTTGCTCGCTGTATACACGACTTTGCAACAGCCCTGATCTTTGCGCGTCCTTTGCGTTCTTTGCGTATGTGCGTTTCTGTCTCTTTACCCAATACGCATTACGCACTACTCCCCCAGCGCCTCTATCCGTTCCTTGATCCGGGCAAGGGCCTGTTCCATCGCCGCGCCTTTGTCGTTGGTGTCGTACAGTTCGGTAAGCTCAAAAGGCTCTCCGAAGCGTATGCTGATACGGGCGGGACGTAACCACTTGCCGGGCGGCAGTGCCCTGTTAGTATTATGTACTGCGACCGGAATAACAGGCACGCGCGTTTTACTGGCAAGGCGGGCTGCCCCCGCACGGAATTCCAGCAGGTCGCCGCCTGTGCTGCGCGTGCCTTCGGGGAACATACCAAGCAATTCACCCGATTTCAAGACGGTGAGTGCCGTGCGCATTGCGCTCGCATCTCTGCGTGATCTGTCCACCGGAAACCCTCCGAGATGCCGGATGATAAAGCCGACAATGGGCACTCGGAAAAGCTCTTCCTTGCCCATGAAGTTCACCAGCCGGTGAGCGCCATAGCCGACCACGAATGGGTCTATAAGGCTCAGGTGGTTCGACACGATCACGGCAGCGCCGCTACGGGGCACATAGTGGGCATCACGTATACGCAGGGGCCAAATCGTGTGGAACAGGATACCGAAGAATACCCTCAGCACGCGATACCAGCCTGTGCTCGGACGCCATTCGTAATCTATCCCGGCTCTCTCTCTGTCCCCCATCTACCTGCCTCACGCTTCCTTCATCATCTATCATCGAGCAGGCACAATCACCTGCGCAAACCAGTATACTGCCAGGATCGCAAACAATATGCTGTCCAGGCGGTCGAGCACCCCACCGTGTCCCGGTATGATGCTGCCGCTGTCCTTGACTCCGGCTGCGCGCTTCAGCAACGACTCGCACAGATCACCCGAAACAGACGCCGCGCATATAACAAGCCCGAGTAGGATGGCTTGCAGTACGCTTAGATGGAGCAAGCCCGACATCGCAAGAGCGGCCACCAGGCTGCCCAGCACGCCGCCTGCAAGCCCTTCCCAGGTCTTACCAGGGCTGATGTGCGGGATCAATTTATGCTTGCCGACCATACTCCCCACAAAGTACGCGCCCGTGTCACATGCCGCGGGTCCGAGGATCACTATGAGCAGCCAGGGTATACTGCCTCCATGGGTCCGAGTTTCCGGCAGGGCAGCGAGGAGAGGCGCATAACCAAGCAAGCCTCCCGTGTAGAAGGCCCCGCCCAATGTGAGGCCTATGTCGGCCCATGAGAGGAAAGGGCTGCGCCCGGGGAGCGGCGCGGGTGCAACCTCACCCTGAGGGCCACCGGAGCCGCGTGCGGACCGAGCAAGCCCTGAGTTGGTACTCCATGCAAACCCCTGACGCGCAAGAGCGAAGAACAGCACCAGCACCAACACCATTATCTCCGCAGCGACACTTGGTCCCGTATAGATGAGACCAAGGGCCAGATCACCTCCCAGGTAGCCGCGAAGTGCCAGTAGCAGAGCCAGAGATAGCCCGGCTGGATACCAGGGCATATAACCTGCACGCCGGCATACGGTGTAAAACTCGTGAGCCGCCACGCTTGTAGCAAGAACCACTGCCAGCGTAAGCAGTGGCCCTTGCACCCAGATGGCGGCCAGCACAACTACAAGCAATACCGCGCCACTGACGACGCGCAGGCCAAGACCTTTCAAATCACGCTTGCTCCTCTGCCGGTACCAACCGGCACATCGTTGGCCCAATTATGCCACAATCGGAGCCAGCCTGCGCAACGGCCTAAAGTGACCGCAGCAAAGCACTATTCGGGAACGCCCTTACAGTTCAGCAACCGCAATATATCAGCCGCCTGGCTGTCAAACGGCTGTCAATTCGCTGTTGCATTGGGCTGCACGGAGAAGTGGGGCGTTCTGCGCGTAGAGTAAGGCACTGGCATGCAGCTAGGATTCTCCACGTGGCTCCTAGCGCTGAAGCTGCTTATTCCACCGCCGCTCACTCCCATGTAGACCTGGGTGGAGCAGGGGATATTTCCCTATTCCCTGCTCCACGATGTCAAGGAGTATATCGAAGTTTCTTCTGTCAGCATCCGTATCGTGCCTATCTGGTGCCGGAATCGGCTTATGCCACTCAAGAATAATTCGCCTCGATTGTCCCATTTTGCAATTACAGGCACTATAGGGCACTGCACGAGCCGCGCGAGACGAACCGCATAAGGGTGACAAGGCCATCTTGAGTGTGCTGCAAAGGAGCGGTAATAAAGAGGACGCTCACGCTCGTTGTCTAATATGTCAACCATGTTGATCACGATGCTTCCAGGTGTTCTTAATGCCTTTAGAAGCGGTAGCGCCCCCTGTAACTTCGCTCCGGCGTCCAAAAACCGTATAGTGGGGACGATACGGAGCCTATTGAAGGAATTCGCCCTCTGAGCACCGACGAGAATACAATCAAGCGTGTCGCTGAGAGCGTCTGCGTTAGCGGCAGTAACAAGTTCGGAGGTGACGGGTAGCATGGGTAATAAGATAGGGAGAATCACCGGCGACAGATGCCCTGTCGCTAGAATAAGCGGGCGACGTGTCTTGAAAAGCTCCGCAATCGGTCCATAGTTCTGGTTGATTGTCCGTACCCTGGATATATCCTCCCTGCTATGTTCCAAACGCCGCATAAGAATGGTCTGGCTAAAGAGACTGGCCCCCTTCTGCCGGCAATAAAGAACTGGGAGCTTAATGTATACCCATATGCAGTTCTCATTCTTGTACTGAATGCTCTCCCTTCGGCTGTGCCTAATGCCCAGAGCAGCCCCAACAAAGGGCTCAGTCTTAGAGAGATAGACTTTGGTAATACTAAGGCTGGTACGTAGACCACACTCAATACGATACGACCTCTATCCTGAGGACCATCGAGAAGCGCTGGGACCTGGCCCCGCTAGGCACTCGCGATGTTGCCGTAAATGACCTGTCGAACGCCTTTCAGCTTCAGGCGGCAACACCGACGGTCTTGCCCACGGTCGTACCCACCTCTGTCCCCGCGACCCGGGTGCCTGCGGTAGAGCAGCCCACTGCGATAGTAGATAATCCACCTGTCCAGCCCGCAGGAATGCCCAGCACGGGTGGCGGGTCGTCGCCGGACTATCTCATGCTGGTGGCTCTGGGTGGACTCTTGTTGACTGCGGCGGGAGTTGGATTGCAAAAGCGCCGCAACATGTAATAGACAGCATCAATCAGCCAGACGAAAAACAGGAGCCACCCAATATCCGAGTGGCTCCTGTTTTTGGAAGGGAGAGACCTCCTGATGTAAAACCGACTGCCGACAGCTGTGTTGCAACAACTTGATTGACACCAAGTGAAGGCGTGTTGCTGCTGAACTCGTACCGGCTCTAAGCAGCCACTCCGAAGGCGGTAGATACGAACCGGACCTGGCTCCTGATATCGCCTTTAGTTGTGCCCTGTACTGGCCCTTCACCTTAATGTAGGTCTCATCCACTCGCCAGCAGTCGTTTGTCGATTTGAGTTTAGCACGACAACGCTTTTCAAGGATCGGAGCATTTGGAGCATACTGCTGAACCCAGCGGTAGAGGGTGGTATGATCCACCAAGAGGCCACGTTCTGCCATCATTTGTTGCAACACTACAGTTGAGGGCAAACTATGTCAGAAGCACAGACCAACATAGACCCCTCTACAGTGGCCATAGAAAAGCAAAGAGGAGCAAAGCGCATGAAAGCAGCCGTTTTAACGATCAGTAATCGTGCCTCGGCCGGTGTCTACGAAGACACGAGTGGGCCAGTCGCTGTGCGATTCCTGCGGGACCAACTGGGGATCGAAAACGTAGATCGCAAGATAGTACGCGACGATCACGACAGCATAGCGCAGACCCTACGACGGTGGGCGGACGAAGAATCGATAGAGCTTATCCTGACGAGCGGGGGCACAGGTATATCTCCCACCGATGTTACACCGCAGGCCACGTCCGATGTGCTCGACTACCAGATACCAGGCCTTGCCGAGCTTATGCGCATGGTATCCCTAAGCAAAACTCCCATGGCTGCCCTCTCCCGTGCGGTTGCGGGCATCAGAGGTCGAACGCTGATAATCAACCTACCCGGCTCACCAAAGGGCGTTGCTGAGTGCCTGGAAGCGGTTCTGCCTGTACTCCCGCACGCGCTAGAGCAACTAAGAGGCGAAGATCATTAGCTACCTGGCTTATTTCGAAATTACGTGATAGGTGTATGCGAGATGGTGTAAGGCGGACCCAGGCTGGCTCAAGAATCCGGCACTGAGTAGCGGCACGGGAAATGCTTCTTTACCAGGTATAGGAGGTATGTA
>JBBSIK010000130.1:0-7492 GCA_038232115.1 Chloroflexia bacterium | reverse complement strand
TAGACGCGCCGCCACCTCCCGGCTGTTGATAATAGCCCTCGTCTGTGCGCGTAGAGCACGCTCTACGTGGCGCACAGATACAGTCAGGGACCGGCAGGCAGGCTCGTCCACGTTGCGGTCCACGCCACCGTATATGATGAGGCCCGGCTGCAAGCGCGCGCCCGCGAAGTCGCTAACCGCGTGCATTACTCGCTCTCGAAGGTCGCGCAGCACAGCTTCTCGGTCGCGCATCCCGATCGCGCCCATTATGTCGGCGGCGTTCAGCAGGTGCGAAGCTATGCGCTCAACCTCGGCGAGCACCATGCGCAGGTAGGCAGCCCTCGGCGGCACAATCGCGCCCGTCATCGCCTCGACAGCCTGCGTATACACCAGCGTGTTCGCCTGCGAGCACCCCGCGCACAGACCCTCCACGAGAGTCAGAGCGCGTGTCCATTCCATGTCGCCCAGGGACACGCGCTCCTCAAGCCCCACGTAGTTATAGCCCAGGTCCACACCGGCATTGGCTATGCGCGCACCCCAGCCCAGCGGTTCATTGCCACCGGAGGGAGCCAGTCCAAGACGCAAGCGCATTGGCACCGGCAGCACAGGGTCATACGGCCCCACCGTCACGGAGAGTGCATCTACACTATTGTCTGCCTGCCTGGTTGGAACGGAGTAATCTAGATCCATCTCTTCGGAGTTGAAAGTACCGAGTAACCATCAGTCATCATTCATCAGTTGAAAGTCATGTACCACACTCTAAAGTCCCGTGTGGTACATGACTTTCAACTTTCCGCTTTCCACTCGGTATGGGCATCAAGGCCAGTGAACACTACACCGAGGCGGTTGCTTAGTTCGCGTTCGGGTAACGAGGCGTTGGGGTAGATACCGGCTATGGACTGCACCACGCCGGTCGCCGCCGCGATGCTAACCGTGTACACCAGATCGCCAAGCGAGTAAAAATAGCGCATCGTCACCTCGCCGGAAGGTGTGGAGGAGGACGCTATACCCTGAACCTGCTTGCGACGGCGCGATTTGCCTACATCACTACCCTCATCAGAAAGGGAAGGGTCCAGCGCAAGCGTACTGTCGGAAGTGGCAACAGAGATCCCCGCGCGCTCTCCCGAAAGCGTGATAAGAAGAGCGCCCGAACGCCGGAACGATACTGCCAGCTCGCCGGCGGGCACGTCCCTGAAATGCAGCCTCACCTCTCGCTCACGATCCTCGCGGACGAAGGCGAAGCTGGCAAGCTGTCGCTCTACCCGCCCTTCTCCATCACCACTTGGCTCCTGGAAACCACCACCGACAGCCACTATACGCGCACCTCGCCCGGTCCTTAGTCGAAAACGCCGAGTTCCGAGCATGGCTAAGGTCGCCGCGCACCCGGTACTTGTACTCTTCGCAACACGGACTATACCAGCCTCGCAGGGGTGCGTCAAGCGCGACCGACACGCGACGAGGTGGCAGAGGGCAGGTCAGGGGATAGGGGCAGGGATTACGGTGTTGCTCTGGCCCGATGGACATACGATGTGCGATTGCGTCTCCAAGCCCCTATCCCCTGATGACTACGCGGCACTCGTGCTATAATGCCGATATGCGCGTGGCGTTGAACGGCTATTTCTGGAACCAGCCTCGTACTGGCTCAGGGCAGTATCTCAGACACATGTGGACGGCCCTCTCCGAGCTTGTACCGCCTTCTCGGCAGGAAACCACGTGCGGCTTTTCGCTCCTGGTCCCTCCCGGCTTGCAGACCGATGAGCCGGTGCCCACTCCGCCCGGCTTCCATACGCGCCAGGGTCTGTCGTTACCGCTTGGAGGCACGAGCGCCAATCTCGACAAGCTACTCTGGGAGGAATTGGGCGTCGTAAGGGAGGCACGACATTCGGGGGCAGGACTATTGCACACGCCGTACCTGTCCGCGCCACTCCGTAAGACGCTGTCCACGGTAGTAACGGCCCACGACATGATACCCTGGGTCGTGCCTGGCTATAAAGGTTCTCTGACCGTGCAGTTGTACTTGCGGCTGGCGGTGCAGGGCGTCCGGCACGCCGACCTGATAATGGCCGACTCGGACGCCTCACGGCGGGACGTGATAAAGGTGCTCGGTGTGTCGCCGCGCAAGGTACGCACGGTATACCTGGGGGTGGAGTCCCACCCGCAATACGCACGCGACGAACTGGACGAAGTGCGAGCACGCCTGGGCCTGCCGCTCCATTTCGCCTTCTACATGGGAGGCTTCGATCGTCGCAAGAATGTGCCGCTCCTGCTCCGCGCATGGCGCAAGGTGGTAGACGCGCTGGGCCACAGTGCGGGCGGCGACCTGCCTATGCTGGCTATAGGCGGTGGGGTGCCTGAGCCGGGCGGCGTCTTCCCTGACGTGATGGGCGAGGCAGCATCGCTCGGCTTCCAGGGGCAGGGATCGCCCGTCAGGTTCCTGGGGCGCATCAGCGAGGGAGACAAACCTCTCCTCATGGCCGCCGCACGCCTCTTCGCCTACCCTTCCGCTTATGAAGGGTTTGGCCTCGACCCGCTTGAAGCCATGTCTGTAGGCTGCCCGGTCGTCTCTTCGTCCGGTGGTTCGCTCGTGGAAGTGGTAGGCGATGGAGGCCTGCTCGTGCCGCCTGATGATGAAGCAGCCCTCACTGAGGCTATAGTGCGCGCGTGGAAAGACGATGCCCTGAGACAAGAGTTGGCCCAGCGCGGCAGAGAGCAAGCCTCCTGCTTCACCTGGCAACGCACCGCCCAACAGACCCTCGCGGTCTATCAGGGAGTAACGAGGACTGAGGACTGAGGTGAAAGTACCCGTACCAACCGACGCTGTGGCGCTCCGATCAGGCTCTTAGATTCAGGATGCACCTAAATGACACAATCAAAAGAGGGCGATAAGTTTGAGCAGTTAGTTCAGAAGATTGATCCCGAAAGCAGGCTGCTTCGCACATGGGAGATGAAAGGAGGAGTCTCAGCGCAGGTGACGGCCCTTGAGATCAGGCGACCTGATGGCCTAACGCAAAGAATGGTTGTGCGCCAGCATGGTGATGCGGACCTCAAACAAAACCCCAATGTAGCCGCAGACGAATTCAAGCTGTTGCAAATATTGGAGTCTGCAGGACTGGCCGCACCAACGCCTCTTTACCTCGATCAATCCGGTGAGCTTTTCTCCAGGCCATACATAGTCCTTCAATACATCGAGGGAAAGCCGGAATTCGCACCCTCTAATTTGGCAGATCTCATCCTTCAGCTAGCCACACATCTGTTCAGGATTCACGATATAGATTGCTCGAATCTGGATTTGTCCTTTCTGCCTAAACAAGAGAAAATATACACAGACAGGCTTAGAGAACGACCTGCAGAAGTTGATGAGTCACTAGACCGAGGGCGTATTCGGGAAGCTTTGGAATCAGTGTGGCCATTGCCTCAGATAAACGCATCTGTATTGCTACATGGAGATTTTTGGCCTGGCAACGTACTATGGAAGGATGGGCAACTTGTTGCTGTTATCGACTGGGAGGACGCACAAGTAGGAGACCCCCTCGCTGATTTAGCCAATAGCAGGCTCGAGATCCTATGGGCATTCGGAGTCGAAGCAATGCATAGTTTCACTCGCAGTTATGCATCAATGACAAAAATTGATTTCACAAATCTCCCTTATTGGGATTTAAGCGCCGCCTTGCGACACGCTCTTAATAGTGCCGAGTGGGCTACCTACGACATCAACGAAAAAACAATGCGAGAAGGACACAGCTTGTTCATCACGCAGGCATTCGAAAAGCTATCCATTCCATAACGTAATGAGAGTGAAATGAACGCTGCCTTCACATCATCACACTTTGGCGATGTCGTTTGCTTTCATGTCCATGAAAACTAGGGAAAGCCTCGAGTTTCTCAAGGTCTGTGCCTAAAAGCAGCCGGACTGTTTATGACCACGCCTCAACTAACTATGCCACACATTTCGACACCCATCTCACCCGAACATGGCCCTGCGCTGCGTATCCTATGGATATGGCATGCCGCAGTAGTGGCGGAGTACCAGAAGCCAGTGGCCGAGCTTGCGAACTATGGTGACCTGGACATGAGTCTCATGGTGCCCAGGCGATGGCCTGAGCGAGCGAAGGAGATAGTGTGGGCTGAGACGCTGCCCGACGCACGGTTCCGCTTTATCGTGGCGCGCACGCTTTTTACGGGCTACTACTATATCTACTTTTTCCCCGGCCTGCTCTATCACCTGCTGCGTATACGCCCCGACGTGATCTACTGCTACGAAGAAGCGCATACTCTCATGGCGGCAATCGTGCTATTCCTCCGCAGGCTCTTTTTGCCGCGTAGCCGAGTACTGTTGTATGCCGCGCAAAATATAGAGAAGCGATATCCCCTCCCGTTTCGCCTGTTCGAGCGATACTGCTTCCGCCGGGCCGATATGATACTGGCCTGTGGCGATACCGTGGCCCAAACGCTCCGCTCCAAAGGCTATTGCGGTCCCTTGCGCGTGGTGCCGCTACCCACCGACACAGCGGCTTTCTCTCCAGACCCGGGCAAGCGCGAAATGGTCCGCCGAAAACTGGACATACCGGCCAATGCGCTGGTGGTGCTGTATGCCGGTAAGCTGGTGGAGGAGAAAGGGCTGAGCGCCCTATGGAACGCTTTCTCTGAGATGATCAGCGAGCGAGACGACGCTTATCTTGTGCTGGCTGGCGGCGGCCCTATGAAGGAAGAATTGGAGGAGTGGGCGCGGGCTACCGGGCTTGGGTCGCGGGTGCGGCTGCCGGGTGTCGTACATAACACCGATCTTCCCGCCTACATAAACGCCGCCGACGTGTTCGTGCTGCCCTCGGAAACGCGCTCTAACTGGCGAGAGCAATTCGGGAGAGTAGCGGTGGAGGCGATGTCCTGCGGCGTGCCCGTGATCGGCTCAGACTCGGGTGAGATTCCGAACGTGCTGGGTGATGCCGGCCTGGTCTTCCACGAAGGTAACAGCCAGGCGCTGGCCGATTGCCTACGCCGCGTCCTCACAGATGGACCCCTTCGAGCCGACCTCGCGCTTCGTGGTCGCCAGCGCGTCCTGAAGCTCTTCTCCATCGAGAAAGTGGCCGCCCAACATGGCGGGATATACAGAGCGATGGGGGCCGGGGGTCTAGGGACCGGGGGCTAGTGAGATACGGAAGCGCCAGGGACGCGGCCAGGTGTATGGAGCAAACCAACCTGAGTAAAGACGACCCGATGCAGAGGGCAATGTACGCCATATTGGGCTTCTTGCTTGTCGTGGGGCTGGTGGGAGCGGTGTTGTTGGCGTTGAACAACCCTGTAGCGGCTGGGCGGCTCGCGGTGAAACAGGCATACGAGTTGCTCGGCCAGGGGCGATATATCGGTGCTACTGACCTCCTTGAGCGCACGCTCCTGACCTATAACGACCCCGAGACGCACCTGGCTCTCTCATTTGCTTACCTGGCGCGCCGCGATACTGACCGTGCCGAGAGACAGGCACGCCTGGTGCTGGCAGCGGGTCGCCTCGATATGCAACCCGCTGCCTGGACACAGGTAGGAAGGGTGTTGCAGGCAGCAGGGCATAGCGATGAAGCGTTAGATGCCTGGCGCATGGCGGGATACGCTGCAACACCATATCGAGGCATCCTCCGCATCGAAGCCGATGTGCGCTCGGCAGCCTGGCATACGGCTATGCTACACTGGGCGCAGGGCAACTGGGACGCTGCACACCAATCGCTGCAAGCACTCGCGGGTGGCGACGATACATACGCTACGAGCGCCCGCGTGAGGCTCGCCCAACTACTCGATCCCACCGATGATAACACGTCAAAGCAGCTTCTAAGCGGCCTGCGAAATCTGCCCACACCCGCGCCTACGCCCGCCATATATTCACCCATCGGTATGCCTGTCTCCTCGCCGGACCTGCGCGTGCCGGGATTGGGAGAGGGCCTTTCAGGTGGGGAGATCAGCAGCCGGGCTTTGGCGTTGGAAGCCGCGCACTCAGAGATCGCCAGACTGAGGGCGAACGGCACGGACGCGGGAGATGTACTCTTGCTATGGGGCAGCGCGCTTCTTCAGCAAGGAGAGCCGAGGCTTGCTATTAGGTACCTGGAGCGCGCCGTGGCACTCCAACCGAAAGCTGCTAATGCTCATGCCCAACTTGGCCTTGCGCTGCTGGCGACGGGAGACATAAAGAGGGGCAGCGCACACCTGCAAACCGCCGAGAGCCTTGATACCAAACTGCCGTTGCCTCATCATGCCCTCGCGCAGGTCTACATGCAGGGCAGGCAGTGGGACCCCGCCGTCCACGAGCTAGACCTGCTGAAAGCGATAGAACCCGGAAGCGCACGCAGGCAGTTGGAGCTAGCAGAGTATCACAGGCTGCGGGGCGAGTACAAAGAGGCCGAGGACGCCTACATCGAGGCCACGCGCTTGCAGCAATTGGACAGACTGACGACGCCAGAGAGCCTCGGTGACGTAGACGCCCTGCTTGCCCTTGCGCGGTTCTATATAGACGTGCGAGGCGAAGGCTGTGAAAAGGGCCTCGAACCGGCACAGCAATCTCTCGCGGCCCACCCCGGAAATGCCGATGCGCTCGATGCGGTGGGCTGGGCGCTATCACTGTGCGGCAAGCAAAAAGAGGCGGCATCTACGCTGGAGCGAGCTGTGGCGGCATCGCCCAGTATCGCCGCCTACCGGTTTCACCTCGCCAGGACTTATGCCGCACAGGGCCGCACAGGCGACGCACGCGAGCAGTACACTCGCGTGCAGGACTTCGACCCCGGCGGCCCCTGGTCTCAGCGCGCCATCACCGAGCTTTCCAAGCTACCTCGTGGAAGTTTGGGATGGAACGAGTAACGAGTCGAAAGTGAGAAAGTAGTTCTAAGCGCACTTTCAACTTTCCACTCGTCCTACCTGGGAAGGTCAGGACGGAGGGAGGAGTAGCCGGGACGCCAGAGGCCGGTGATGCCGGACATAGCGAGGATGCTTTTGCCCGTTTGCAGGTCGTAGGAGTAGAGTCCGGGCGTCGCGTCTGCGGCAAGAGGCACGGTGGAGAGTAGAGTCTGGCCGTCGGGTAGCATGTAGGCTAAGGCGAGCCAGTCTAGCGGAGATTGCGACGTGCGTAGGACCAGGCGGGTATCTACTTCGGCGGTTGTGGAGTCGTGTACTGCTCGGAAGGGTGCGGCATAAAGGCTGTAGCTGCTGCCTGTGGCATACCCCTGGGTAGATATGTCAGCCGCGAGTGGAAAGTCCAAACGTTTGCCGGGTGAGCCTGGCGTGTCGGCTTTTACAGCACCGTCGAGATAGAGCACATACATGTCGTTGGGGGTGACCGAGACCCAATAACCGAACGTGATGTAGCGCTTTGCCCGGTCTCCCTGGTCCTCGACAACGGGCACTGACCCCTGAGAGGAAGCAAGACTGTTGAAACCAGCCCAGGAAGAGAGGCCCAGCACTGCCTGTGGTATCGTGGGCTGTTTGGATAGCGCCAGCGCCAGCTTGTCAGAAGCCGTATCACTCAGCGACCGTGAGT
>JBBSIK010000129.1:0-7499 GCA_038232115.1 Chloroflexia bacterium | reverse complement strand
CCAGGGCTGACTGGCTCGGAAATGGACGGCGAGTAATCTTCTCCCGTCTAAACCTGCTTGATATAGTAGCCTTTGCATTCGCCGGGCTGACCTGCATCTATTTGCTGCTACCTGACAGCCTGATGCGGCTGGAAGGAAATCTGGCGCAGCGAGTGGTGAGTTTCCGCATAGATCTCCTGCTGCCGCTACTCTATGCGTTTGGCCGGATATTCTGGAGCACCAGACGGGAAGACCTTGTCTGGGTGGCTAAGGTCCTACTGGGTTCGGCGGCAGTGGTGGCTATCTTCGGATTATGGGAGCTATGGTTTGTTCCAACCAGTGATTGGCTCGACTGGGGAGTGAACCTTTTCTCACAATGGCTAGGCTACACGTATCACGGGCCTCGCGGAATGCCCGAAAACTTCTACCAGTCAACAGAGAGCGGCCTGGCACTCCGCCGGATGGTATCCACCTATATTAGCCCGCTTGGTTTGGCCTATATGGGCCTGTTGCTGGTGCCTATAGGAATGATCTTGCTCGAGTATCGGCGCAAAGACAGCGGGTTGCCGTCCTGGTTCCGCTGGGGCGCTTTCAGCCTGTTAATTATCAGTATGCTCTTCAGTGTGACGCGGGGTGCGTTATTCAGCCTGGTGGCGGAGGTAGTGTTGATTGTTGTGCTGCTGCGCCAGTGGAGGCCTCTCGCTACCGCCGCCGTTGTGATTATCGGAGTGGTCTTCATCCTGTTTGAGTACGGTCAATTTGGCCCGCTCGTCACCTTTGATCTTGTTAATGTGCGACTTCCTGCCGGATATGCGCTTGTAAGGAACGTAGAGAGCTTAGTGGGGCTACAACCTGCCGATATGGAGAATAAGGGCGACACCTCCGGCGCGACACCCGCACCCACGTCCAAGTCGGGGGAACTTGTCGAGCGAACACTCAGCCTTGAAGACCCCTCGGCCAGCGGACACATGGCTGCTCTGAAGGCGGGCACGCAGTATGCGAAAGACCACCCCCTTGGTACGGGCCTCGGAAGCGCCGTGCCTCGCTATGGTACAACGTCAGGACCTGGGGAAAGCGCACTCCTGCTTGTGGTGGGTGAACTGGGAGCGCTGGGTGGTCTCCTCTACGTGGCGATGTACCTGTTGGCTCTGTTGTACGGCGCGATAGGATATTGGAAGTCGCGTGGCGATTTGCTGGTCGCAGCCTATCCTCTCATAGCGTTCGTAGGTGGCCTGGCGCTCCTACCCATTATGATTACCAGCGCCATCTGGGGTAACTTCTCGCTTACCTTCCTCTTTTGGTGGTGCACGGGCCTGAGTGTGACGGTTGCCCAGACTTATTTGCGAAAGAATGTGTTGTCTTCTTCCGCGACACTAAGGCAGGAAAACGTAACGCGTAAAGCGTAGCGCGTAAAGATGCCTACTAGAGTGAGTCTCTCAAGTGTTACACCTTGCGTGTGCCAAGATATGTGCTTTCCACCTGCTCATTGCGCAAAAGCGATGCGCCTGTGCCTTCGAGGGCCACTTCACCCCGGTCGAGCACGTAGGCATAATGGGCGACTTGCAAGGCCTTGTGCGAGTTTTGCTCCACGAGCAGAATGGTGCGCTCTTCGGCGTTCAATTCGGCGATGATGCTGAATATCTCCTTGACGAGCAGTGGGGCCAGGCCCATGGACGGCTCATCCAGCAGAAGCAGGCGAGGCCTCTGGAGCAGGGCACGGGCTATGGCGAGCATCTGCTGTTCCCCACCCGATAGGTTGCCTGCCATGCCGTCTCGGCGGCTCCCCAGCACCGGAAATCGCTCGTACATCTTGCTTATCTCGGCCTGTTGAACGGGCTTCGCTCCACCCGCCGCTGATCCAAGCTCCATGTTCTCTCTCACAGTCATGCGCGCAAGTATGGCCCGACCCTCCGGCACCTGCACTATGCCTGCCTCTACAATCCTATGCGAGGGCCACCGGCTGATCTCTTTGCCCTCAAATTGTATGCTCCCCCGCCTAGGCCTCAGCAACCCTGAAATGGCTCCGAGGGTAGTGGTCTTGCCCGCACCGTTCGCCCCTATCAGGGCCATTATTTGCCCGGCTTCGACCCGTAGAGAGATGCCCTTAACGGCTTCTATCTGCCCGTAACTAACGGCGAGATCGGTGATTGTTAGCACTACTCATCACTCCCCAGATACGCTTCTATCACCTGCGGATCTCGCGCTATTTCTGTTGGCGTGCCCTCTGCTATCAAGTTGCCGAAGTTGAGTACGCCGATGCGATCACACAAGCTCATCACGAGGCTCACATCGTGCTCGACCACCAGCAAGCTCAGGCCGCCCTCCGCGAGAGTTCGCAGGCGCGTGCCAAGCGCCTGACTCTCGGCGGCGTTCATCCCGGCGGCAGGTTCGTCCAGCAAGAGTAGATGCGGGCCGGAGGCGAGCGCGCGGGCAAGCTCAAGGCGGCGTTGGTTGCCATATGCCAGGGCTGAGGCGGGTTGGCTGGCAAGACTGGCGAGACCTGCTTCCTCCAGCAAGGTAAGCGCCCTTCGCCGGGCCGCTTCTTCTTCCCGGCGCACGCGAGGCGAAAATACCAGGCGCTCAGCGAGGCTGGCGCGCATACGGGCGTGCTGGCCCACCACCACGTTTTGCAGCACGCTCATCGCTCCGAACAGGCGGATGTTCTGGTAGGTGCGCGATAGACCGAGCGCGGCTATACGGTGAGCAGGCATCCTATCGATTCGTTGGCCCCGGAAGGTTATCGTGCCGCCTGTGGGTGGCAGGAGTCCGCTCAACATGTTGATGACTGTGGTCTTGCCCGCGCCGTTTGGGCCGATAAGGCCGTAAACCTCCCCTGGGTATACGTCAAACGATACGTCCCGCACTGCGACCAGACCTCCGAAAGCGCGAGTTAATTCCTGCACTGCAAGGAGGGGTTTACTTGATGTAGTGGCCTCAATCGCTTGCGTTTCTACGGGCGACATCATGGCGATGCCTCTTTATGCCCTATTACCTTGCGGGCCGGCCTCCTGATGCGGTTCAGGCTGAGTGCTACGGTGAGCAGGCCGTTGGGTAGGAAGAGGATCACGGCCAGTAGAATAACACCACTGAATATCTCTGGCTGGTCCTTGATGTTGAAGCCACCTACTATGGGCACGACACGTATGGCCTCCGGTAGCAACGTCATCAGCACCGCGCCCATGATCGCTCCTCGCCAGGCCAGTGTGCCGCCCACCACGGCGAATACCAGCACGTCTACGGCTCGCTGGAAGCCAAAATCACCGGGGCTGATGAACGACCTGAGATGAGCATAGAGCGCACCCGCGATGCCCGCAACAATGGCCCCTGTTACATAGGCCGCGACCTTGTAGAACGTGACGTTTATGCCCATCGTGCGGGCGGCGTTCTCGTCCTCGCGTATAGCTTGGAGGGCAAGACTCATGCGCGAGCCTTTGAGTCGGCTAAAGAAGTAGGCAATCAGCAGGAGCACGCCATAGACTTCCCACCCACTCGCCTCAATGGTGCGGTCTCCACTATTCAGCCGGAAGCCCTCCGATCCGCCAAGCGCATCTATATTCACTATGGCGATGCGAATCACCTCGCCGAAGCCGAGCGTCGCAATCGCCAGGAACACGCCACTCAGCCTCATAATAGGCAGCCCGAGCACCAGCGCCACAAGCCCCGACATGAGCGCGCCCGCTACCACCGCAGGCCAAAGCGCCCATGCCAGCTGCTGAGTCAACAACGCCGCCGTATAAGCGCCTATCGCCATTGAAGCCGCATTGCTAAGGGAGAGCATGGCGCAAGACAGCGTGATATAGATGCTCAACGCCATAATCGCGTTGATGCCCACGAGGCTTATGAGGAAGCTATTGGCGTTGTAAAACTCAGACATATGCTAGTTGAGAGTTAGAAAGTGAAAAGTTGAAAGTTCTAAATAGTACGAAGGCTTTTTTAGAGCTTTCAACTTTTCACTTTCGACTCCGTTATCCCGCCCTGCCTTGTTTGAGGCCGAAGATGCCCTGGGGGCGGACCAACAGGACCAGGAAGAGCGCGACGAAGACGAAGGCATCCTTCAGCTGGGAGCCGCCAAAAACTACACTCAGTACCTCTATCATGCCGATGAGGAAGCCTGCCAGCATAGCGCCGGGGATGCTGCCCATTCCGCCCAGGATGATAATCGAGAGGCCCTTTAGCTCGACCTGGCTGCCCATGCCCGGCTCGATGCTGTTGAGGCTCATGCCGTACAGGATACCCGCCGCACCTCCCAGGGCCGATGCGATAAAGAAGGTCTGCATAATCACGCGCTCTATGTTCACACCCAGCAGGGCCGCCGCTTTCGGGCTTTCAGCCACCGCGCGTATGGCTCGCCCCAGCGAAGTGCGTTGGACCAGCCACGTCAATCCCAACATCAGCGCCAGGCTGACGACCAGGATCACCACGTCGAGCAGGCGCACACGTATGCTGCCGATGTCGAAGTAGACCTGCGGGAAAGTGCCATCGGGGAACTGCTTGCGGTCATCTTTGAATAGGAGCCGCGACAGGCCCACGAAGATAAGCGACACAGCGATAGAGCTAATAAGCGCCGACAGTTGCGGCGCGCCTCGCTGTCTGAGCCGCAGGAACGCCACTCTGTCTAGCACTATGCCCAACAGTCCAGCAATCGCCACCGCCACCGGGAACGCCAGTAAGAGGCTCCAACCCTGCGCGCTCACCAACCACCAGCTAACCGTCGCTCCCAGCATGAAGATAGCCGCGTGCGCCAGGTTCAGTATGTCGAGCACCCCGAAGATGAGCGTGTATCCCAACGCGAATAGCGCGTAGATACTGCCTGAGAAGATGCCGTTAAGTAGCTGCTGTGGTAGCTGGGCGAGGTTCATGATGGTTCATCGTTGATAGGTGATGGGAAACAAGCTCTCCCATCACCTATCACCCATACTCTACTTCAGTATATCGAACTTGCCGTCCTTGACGACCTGTACGACGGGCGGGTGGTTGGCGTCGCGTTTGTCGGTGAAGGAGAAGGAACCGAGCACCGTGGGCAGGTTCTTGGTGTCTTTGAGGGCGTCGCGTATGGCGGTGCGGGCCTCAGCCGGGGACTTGCCAGACAGGTTAGCGCGCTTGGCGGCATCATACAAAATGTACGTGCCCGCGTATGCCTGGGCCGCGAACTGGTCAGGCCCCTTGCCGTTCTTTGCGGTGTACTTCTGGATAAAGGTCTTGCTCAACTCGTCATTGGCATTGGGGTTCCAGGCCGCACCCACGATGAGGCCCTCGGCTGTGTCACCTGCCGCCTTCACCACTGCGGGCGAGTTGAAGCCGTTACCGCCTATAATCGCGACCTTGGGATCAATGCCAACATCGCGCCGCGCCTGTTGCAGTATCGTCTGGGCAGGTTTAGCGAGTGCGGAGACCACGATGGCATCCGGGTTGTCGGCCTTGATAGCGGTGATCTGGGTCTTGTAGTCGGTGTCAGCTGTGGCGAAAGTCTGCTCGTTGATGATCTGGATGCCGTTCTTCTGAAGCTCGGTACGGAACACATCAGCGCCCGATTTGCTAAAGGCGTCGTCCTTTGCGTACAGCAGATCAACCTTCGTGAGCTTGAGCTTGTCCTTGGCTTGTTTGATCGTTTCGGGGATCACCTGGAACTCGGCGAGGGAGTCGCGATAGATGTAGTCGCCTATGTCGGTGATGCCCCCCGCTGTGTTGGAGACACCCAGCACCGGCACGCCAGCCTTCTGCGCTACCGGATCAGACGACTTGGCTTCGTTGCTCAGGGTTGGCCCCATGATAACCTGCACGTTGTCGTTGTTGATGAACTTCTGAAAGACGGTGATCGCTTGGTCGGGCTTGGCCGCTGTGTCCTCGTAAACAGCCTCGAGCTTGGGTCCACTGCTCATGCCGTTGATCTCTTCAACGGCCATCTGCACGGCTGCTTTTTGTGAGTTACCGTATACGGCGTTATCGCCGCTGGTGATGAAGGCAAAGCCCACCTTGAGCGGTGTGGCCCCAGCTGTGCCAGGGGTTACGCCCTTGTCTGGGCCTGTGCTGGCCGTCGTGCCCATGGTTGCGGCGGTCATAGGGGTTTCGACGCCTATGGTGGCAACCATGGTGGCACCTGTACCGGTTGTGGGCGCTATCTGAGACTGGGGTGTAGCAGTCGCCGCCTCGCCTCCGCAGGCCGTGGCAATCACAGCACCTGTAAGCAACAGGCTGAGTGCAACTGATTGGGAACGGACTCGTTTCAGGATCATGTGTGTTTCCTCCTCTTAGATGGTTGCTTGCTTATGGAACTAACCGGAGCAAGCGTGCCCAAACGCCCGTCTGCGGTGGGTGCCTTATTGTAGCACCAGACGGGGTGCAGGGCAATGGGGGAGTGGGTACGGAAACGCAAAGGCGCAAAGACGCAGAGGATGCGCAAAGATTGCTTGTGTTTCACTCAGTGCCTGGACTGTCTCGGATCTGAGATACACCCGAGCAATCAAGTCCTCGTTCCCCTTCATAAACTTTGCGCGTCCTCTGCGTCTTTGCGTTTCGTCACGTACAATCGCCACATGCGCCACATGCGAACCGCGTCGTTTATAATGGCTGTTGACACCGGCAGGGGAGGATACTTTATGAAGCCAGATGAACGCAGGACCGCCGAGGGGATACTTTTCACCGACCAGTACCAGCTTACGATGTCGCAGGTCTACTTCCGCATGGGCCTGCATGAGCGACAGGCGCAGTTCGACCACTTTTTCCGTAATTATCCCGACTATGGCACCCACAAAGCGGGTTACTGTGTCAATGCCGGGCTAGAGTGGCTTCTGGACTGGATGGAGGACGCTCATTTTCGAGACGAAGACATAGAGTACCTGCGGGGGCAGCGCGGCAAGGCAGGCACGCCGGTTTTCGCCGAAGATTACCTCCAGTGGCTCAAGCAACACGGCACCTTCGACGGCATCTCCATGCGCGCAATACCGGAGGGCCGAGTGGTACACCCTCACGAGCCGCTGACGGTGGTGCAGGGGCCTCTGGCGATGGCCCAAATCCTGGAAACCTCACTGCTCAACCACCTCAATTACCAGACCCTCATCGCCACCAAGGCTTCGCTCATCCGCGATAGTGGACGTGGTTGCCTGATGCTGGAGTTTGGCTTGCGGCGTGGGCAGGGCAAGGGAGCCAATGCAGGTACCCGTGCGGCGCTCATCGGTGGGGCCGATTTTAGCTCCAATGTGGGCATGTCGCACCTGCTTGGCTATCCGCCGAAAGGCACTCACGCGCATAGCATGGTGCAGATATTCATGACGTTGGGCGAGGGCGAACTGGCCGCATTCCGCGCCTATGCCGATGTTTACCCGGACGATTGCAGCCTGCTGGTGGATACGATAAATACGCTGGAGAGCGGCATTCCGAACGCTATCACCGTGTTCGAGGAGTTACGGCGCAAAGGTCACGAACCTGGCGGTATCCGCATGGACTCCGGTGACCTTGCCTATCTGAGCATCCAGGCCGCTCGTATGCTGAACGACGCGGGCTTCCCCAACACCTCTATCGTG
>JBBSIK010000128.1:0-7503 GCA_038232115.1 Chloroflexia bacterium | reverse complement strand
GTCAGGGATCAGGGATCAGGAACTGGGTGGCGACGAGGAGTATGCGGGCAACGGCGACCAGCCCGCTAGCCTCTGACCTCTGGCCCCTGATCCCTCGATAAGCTACTTCGTAACGGCTTTATTCGGGTCTGGGCGGATGGGCAACAGAATGCCGGGGATGGGCGTGCCGTCCTTCAGGTCTTTCGTGTATTGTGATGCGGGCTGCGCGGTCGGTGCCTTTGTCATCTGTTTTATTATGCCGGCCAGCATCTCCTCGGTGATGCCGTTGCTCGCTTGCCCGACGACCGTGGTCGTGATGTCATCGTGCTCTATCGCCAGCACGATAGTGTCGCCGAACCAATCGAAGCCGCTTGTATCCTTGTATGGCGCACCCTGCCAGAGCACCCCTTTGTGGTCGCCTATCGTGACGCTCTTCCACTTGCCCTGCGCGGCGTCTACCGTCATCACTTGCCTTCTGCCCTCGAACACTGACATAGTGCCGAGTTTCACCTGCCCACTGCCGGTGTTCCATTTCGCTATATACGCGAGCATGACGTTGGAATAACGCACCGCCCCCGGCCCCTCGCAGGCTGCAATTGCCGTATCCAGATAGGTTAGCGTGTAGGCTGTGTTGCCCACAATCACCGATTCCGGAAGATACTCGATGGGGAAGTCTACGTCGCCCTGCGCCTTATTCTTGTCGGGTGATGGGACGTAGTTGCGGATTATGTAGGGCGATGTAGACATAGTGGTCCATGCGGGGCACCTGGGGGCTTTGTAGTCATGCGGCGGGTTGGCAGCATATATGGGTTTTCCGCCTTGCTGCACCTCTATCCAGGTCAGATCACTCTTCGGTGGGCTAAAGAAGTTGCTGCCGGTCCACCAGAACACAAACGTGACCAGCAGCCCGGCGGCGAGCGTGGCCCCTATCCACTGCGGCACTCTCGACTGGAGGTTGATATTCTCCTCGACCTGCGTGAGCACAGGCACGTTCTCCGAGAAGCCTGCGAGCGATTTTGGCGCGACCTTCACAATCTGTTGCTTCGGCCTGGGCAGCCGCGTACTCATGCGCTCAGTGGCATTGCGTTGCAAGTTGGGTGGCAGCGCCTCCAGTCCCTGGCTGCGGGCCTCTTGGGCCACTGCATGGAGCCGGGCCAGGGTCACCATTTCGGGGTCGTCCTCAAGCTGCGTCCAGTTGAGCGGCACGCCGTCACGCAACTGATTGAGCGCGGCTTCCAACCGCGCCTCGGCCTTGCTCATGCGCGTCGGACGCTGTTTGAAGATAGAGCGTATAGGCCGCAAGTTACCTTTGCCGAGCGAGTATATCCGCCTGAGGCTATCCATCTATGCTCCAATCTTCGAGTTCTTCCGCCTGCGCCTTGTTTATGCGCTGGAGAGCGTTACGCAGGTGGCGCATGGCGGCGCGCCGGCTCACTCCCAACGCATCCGCTATCTCCTCCGGGGGTAGTTCCTCGAAAAGCGCGAGCGCGATGGCTGCACCCTCGATCTCGTGCATACCGGCAATGGCTTCACGCAGTGAGGCCAGTTCGTCGTCTGGGTCCTCGAACTCCACGACTGCTGGCTTGGCTTTGCGGCGTGCTATCTGCTTGCCCGCGAGCCTGAGCAGCCACAGGCGCATCGGCACTGTCCTCGTCCCACGTGGGTACCGCTTCATCTGTCTCATTGCCATGTAGAACGTATCCTGGGTAACGTCAGCCGCCAGGCTTTCCTGCTCCGGCCCCAGCCTTCGTAGCACATATCTGTAGACAGCTCCCAGGTGCCTGTTCACCACCCGGTCAAGCGCCTCCCGCTTTCCCTCGCCTATGTCTTTCGCCAGCGAAATGTCCAACTCTAATCCCGGCTGCATAGATGCTCCCGATGCGTGATACGTAACGCCTAATGCCACTTACCAATATGCAATCTACTAATAATACACTTTACACTGCACCAGGTTCTAATTTCAGGCCAAATCTCGCATTACGCATTACGGGTTACGCATTACGCGCAGTTCCCTTCCTGCTATAATATCCTGATGAAGCCCCTGACGATTGGCGTGGCGGGCGGGAGCGGGTCGGGCAAGAGTACAGTGGTGCGTGCGCTTATAGATGCTGTCGGCCCAGAGAATGCTGCGTTTTTGCCACACGATGCCTATTACCGTGACTACAGCGATCTCTCCCTCGAAGACCGTACCGGCATCAACTGGGACCACCCCGACGCGCTCGAAACTGAACTGGTGGTGCAGCACCTGGCGCGCCTGGCAGAAGGTCGCGCTATCGAGCGTCCGCTCTATGATTTCTGCACATACTCGCGCTTGCCTGAGACCATGCGTGTAGAACCTCGCGCCGTGATCATAGTGGAGGGTATACTCAATCCTCACTGAGCGCACACTCCGAGACCTGCTCGATATAAAGGTGTTTGTGGATACAGACGCAGATATTCGCTTCATCCGGCGGCTACAGCGCGATATCGCCGAGCGTGGGCGTTCGGTATCCTCTATCGTTGAGCAGTATCTCGCTACCGTCCGCCCCATGCACCTCGACTTCGTGGAGCCGAGTAAACGCTATGCCGACATCATTATCCCGCGTGGCGGCCAGAATCGCGTGGCGATAGAGATGCTCGTGGCCCGCGTGCAGGCAGCACTGGAGGCTGGCCGGTAGATTGCTTATGCTCAGTAGCTACGATACTTTGGATAAGGAGCACTTATTCAATTAGGAATTAGGAATTATCTCTTCAATTCCTAATTCCTAATTGCCACCGCTATGGCTGATAATACAACCTCTATACAGACGCCCGAATGGGTGCGCGACGCGATTTTTTACCAGATCTTCCCTGATCGTTTCGCCAGGAGTGACAAGCTAAAGAAGCCACACAACCTGGAGACGTGGGATAGCCCGCCTACCGCGCATGGCTTTAAAGGTGGCGACCTGCTAGGCGTGGTCGAACATCTGGACTACCTGCAAGACCTGGGTATCAACGCGATCTACTTCAACCCTGTCTTCCAGTCGGCAGCCAACCACCGCTATCATACCTATGACTACTTCAACGTGGACCCGCTGCTTGGAGGCAATGCCGCGCTGCGTACCCTGGTTGATGAGGCGCACCGGCGAGGCATGCGTGTGATACTGGATGGGGTGTTTAATCACGCCAGCCGTGGTTTCTTTCAGTTCTACGACATATTGGAAAATGGCGCTTACTCGCCCTACATAGACTGGTTCAACGTGCATAGCTTGCCGCTAAATGCTTATAACGAGAGCGGGTCGCCCAGCTATGATGCGTGGTGGCAACTGCGCGCTTTGCCCAAGTTCAACGTCTACAATCCTGATGTGCGTGAGTACCTGATGACGGTCGGCGAGCACTGGATGAGATTTGGTATAGACGGGTGGCGGTTGGACGTGCCTGCCGAGATCGCGGACGATACTTTCTGGCAGGAGTTTCGCATGCGTGTAAAGGCGATCAACCCCGACGCTTACATAGTGGGTGAGATATGGCACGCGGCCCAGCACTGGCTACAGGGCGACCAGTTTGACGCTGTGATGAACTATCTGTTCACCAAGCTGTGCATCGAGTTCTTCATCGGCTCCAACGTTGATCCGTCGCTGGTAGAAGGGTCGTCTTTGTGGCCGGTGCGCAACATCCAGGCCCAGGAGTTCGGCACTGAGATAGACGCGCTGCTCAAGCTCTACAGCCGGGAAGTGACAGAAGTGCAGATGAACCTGCTCGACAGCCACGATACCGCTCGTTACATCACCCTGGCACGCGGCGACGGCAGCGCATTACGCCTGTCCACCCTCTTCCAGATGGTCTATCCAGGCGCGCCGAGCGTCTATTATGGCGACGAAATCGGACTGTCCGGCGGTAAGGACCCTCTTTGCAGAGCGTCATTTCCATGGGACGAGAGCCAGTGGAACACTGATCTGCGGGGCTTCTTCAAGAAGGCAATTGCCCTGCGGCAGGCGCACCCCGCACTTCGCCGTGGCGATTACCACACTCTGCTCGGTTCCGGCTCCATCTACGCCCTAGCCCGTCATCTCGATGATGACGTGGTGGTGGCCGTATTCAACACCGGCGATGAGGTGGCATCGGGCGCTATTCCGGCACCCAACTTCCTGCCAGAAGGAACCACGCTCAATGACCCCTGGAGTAAGGACTACAGGATGGTGCGGGATGGCCTCCTTTCGGTGATTGTGCCTCCCAGATCAGGTGTGGTGCTGGTGGCTCAGACACATGATGAAGGCGGGTATGAGGGGTAGATTATGGCTCGTGACTATAGCAACAAAGATAGATTCTTAAAAGATGTCGCCAAGCGCATTCAGCTTCGTGAGGGGCCAGAGCGCATCGAGCGCGTGCTGCGTGCTATCTTCGAGCACGAGTACGAGCCTGGGGCCGACGCGCTGACCGAGCGTGTACTCTCCCGCATGGTCCGTATGCCCGTGCCGGTGATACTGGCAATGCGTCGTGAGCTGGAAATCTCCGGCATCCTCGAACCTGGTCTCTCCATACAGATGACGCCCACAGCGCGCACTAACCTTGCTGAACAATGGGGCTGGTTCGCTAGTACAAGCGCGCAGCAGGCCGAGTTCGATGCGCCTCCAGCGTCGGAACCGTCTCCTCCAGTTGCAACACCGGTACCGCCCACACGGCCTCTCGCACGACCCCTGCCACCTGCAAAGTCCACACCTGATGCCGATGCACAACTATGCGCGACGTGCGGGGGTACCGGCATAGCTCCCACCGGCGCTGGGTGGGAAGCTGTGCGCGCTGGGTTGCAGAAGCACTTTGGGGGTAAGCCGCGCAAAGTAACGGTGGGCAGTGGTGCTCCGAAAGATCAGCCCACAGCCGAGACAAACCTGCGCCGTGCCGCCTTTATGCATGAGCAGGGTGCGCTGGCCGGGAAAGATGTGCTTGTGATGGGCGCTGATATATCTGTGGCCACTGCTGTGGCGCTGGCGGGTAAAGCTCTGTCTCCGGACGGTAGACTGGTCAGGCGCATAGTGGCGCTGCATTCCGATGAGCGTGCGCTCCGCCAGTTGCGCGATGTGGCAGCGAGCGAGGGTGCTATCATCGGTCTCGTGACGTATGACATGCACCGGCCTCTCATGCCCGATCTGCAAGGCGACTTCGACACCGTGTTCCTGGACCCACCGTCGGGCTATGCGGGTCTTGTGTTGGGGCTGTCCAGGGCGGTGGATGCGCTCAGGCCGGATAGCGAGCTGATGATATTCCTGAGCTACACCCGCCCGGAGCCAGACGAGCTACTAGAGGCTCAAAGGGCGATGTTGGAAGCGGGCTTCGTGATTGGCCAGGTGCTTCCCGGCTTTGACGCCTACTCCAACGGCCCGCGCGACCTGTACCTGCTCCACGCCACCGAAGATACTATGCCGCTCATCGAGGGCGACTATTCTGGGGCAGACGCGCAAGTAGCAGTCGACACCCAAGCAGAGCGGCAGACGCATGCCTGCACGTCGTGTGGCCGCCAATTATCTGTAGGTGGCGATGCCGGTGGGCGGTTCCCCAACCTGGCCGCGTTGGAACAAACAGGCTGCCCCGCCTGCGGCAATCGCGCCTTCAAGCTTATCTCCAGCCACACACCAGGCGGCAATGGCATTGGGTAACACTACACCGGGTGTTGCTCGACGCAAGGCTTTTTCGCAGCGCGAGAGGCATTAAGCTCTGCTTGTTGTTTGGAGCACCGGAAAGAGCGTTTTACAGAGCGGTCAGACCCTGGGTAGTGGAATTCGCCTGAAGTCTGAGAGACTACTCATGAGGAAAAGCTATAACAATATAGTAGGCCAAAGCCTGGAACGACTTGCAGCTTTGAGCGATGGAATATTCGCCGTTGCAATGACGTTGCTTGTACTTGACCTTTCTATCCCTGCAAGTGATGTGATTCATAGCCAGCAGCCTCTTTGGATGAACGGATCCATCGAATCCGAAAGTGCTTTGTGGAGTGCGCTGGTTAAGCTTTTGCCGCGCCTTCTCACGTATTTGATGAGCTTCCTAACGCTGGGCATTTTCTGGTTTGCTCAACAAACACAGTTAACCTATTTCGCCCGCTGCAATCGCACTCTCGCCTGGATCCATCTTATCTTCTTGCTTGCCGTTTCGCTTATGCCTTTTCCGACATCGTTATTGGCTGATTTCATCACGTATCGTCTTGCACTCGCGGTGTATTGGCTCAATCTTCTCCTGCTCGGAGTGATGCTCTTCAGTAGTTTGCGGTATGCGACTCGCTCAGGGTTGCTGACCGGCGAAGCTACTGAGGAGATACTTTCCGTAAACAGACGCCGCATCATTACCTATCAACTCTTCTATGTGCTCGCCGCTTTACTGTGCGTCATCAACACGTATGTGAGTATTGTACTTCTCGTACTTTTCCAACTCAACTCTGTTATTGCACCCCGGGTTCGTCTGTTCAGTCGCTCTTGAGAAGCACAGTCTAATGCCGTGTTCATAGCTTGCCTGGGTGCAGGCGACGTTATAAAGGCTAGCAGCCCATTCGCGCCACTTTACTGTGTCCATACTCCTGGCTTCTTTATGGTGAGTTACTTTGCGTCACTTTGCCATAAAGATTGCTCGCATACGGACTTGTAGGCACAGGCGCGACATCTGGCCGGCATCTCATGGTTGCGATCTACTTCCGCCATTTCCGCAGCCCCGCGCATCTCGTGGAGGACCGATAGAAGATAGGCTCGGGTCTCCCGATTGTAGTCTACTTTGAAGGTATCGCTGCTATAGCGTAGAAGGCCATGAGATGGGCGCTTGCCTTCGCTTTCTTCCAGCAGCAGGCAATAGGCGAGCACCTGTAGCAGATGCGACTCGTGCGGCTCTTGCTCCGTGCGCCCCGGCTTCACCTCGACAGGTATCAACCCCCTTGATGTTTGCATTATATAGTCGGGAGTGCCCGTCAGCCCGTATCTCAGCGAATACAAGGGCTTGCCGGGTGTGCCCAACCCCACATCCGACTGCAACACCTGCCCCGAGGGCAGCCCGCTCTCCCGCCGCAGCCGCGCTGACCACCCCAGCGCCAGCACCGCCAGTCCCAACAGTAGTATTCCCCCTATAATGATGGCTAATACGGGCATGGTGAGTATTGAGTATTGCGCTACTTGCTTGTCGCCTTTCGATCCTTATGTTAGATATCTTGCTATTCTACCTGTTCGGTCTGCACTGCGTCACGCAATACTCAATACGTAAGTGTTCAGAAAAGGGGTAGGACAAATCAGCAGATTGCTAGACCATGCCCCACCCCTAACTCCTCCATAGAATGGGAGGGGAGAATAAAAAGAAGAGAGAGAGATGGGGGGACACCCTCACACCCTCGTCAGGGGTATGCCCCTGCACCCCAAGTGTGAACACTTACCTCAATACTTACCATGCTATACTGGTGTTACCATATCTCTACCCGAGGAACTTTACTGATGCTTCGAAGTCGTTTCTTGTTTATGTTCTTACTTGTACTCTTGCTTACCGGGTGCTCCGGCGGCACTCCTACCGCCTTGCCAATACTCAGTCCCACTACGACGG
>JBBSIK010000127.1:0-7527 GCA_038232115.1 Chloroflexia bacterium | reverse complement strand
CTCATTACTCGACCCATTCCATTCTTCCCCAATGTCTTCCATCTCAGTCCCAAACTTGTCTCCCAGCTTGACATTTCAATACCGTATCTTTCCTGCTCACGTTCCCTCATGCTGCATACCATCTGGTGAGCACTGAGCAGCCTTTGGTAGTCGTGAGAGGCGTCATGCTGCCTCTGTCCGAGTGATGAAGTATGCCCTCGCCGGGCTGCCGGTGAGTAGCGGCCATCTGCAAAGCTCCCTCCACAATATCCTCGTCCATGTTCTTATCTTTGGCTTCGCCGTAGCCCACCCGACTACCTTGCGTGAGCAGACATCGAGCACCGTCGCCAGATACAGCCACCCTTCCTTGGTTGGAATGTAAGTGATGTCCGTCAGCCACTTCTCGTTAGGGCGGTCAGCTGAAAACTGACGGTTCAACAGGATAGGAGCCACAGGATAGGAATGCTTCGAATCGGTGGTGCTCACCTTGTACAGAGGTCTTCGCCTGGCCGCGATGCTGTGCTGCCTCATCAGACGGGCTACTCGGTTGCGAGAGCACTCTACGCCAACGGCTCGCAACTCGGCATGAATGCGTGGTGAGCCATATGTGCCTCGGCTGCGGCGGAACACTGTCCAGATTTGCTCCGACAACTGCTGATTGGCTGCTTCCCGCCGGCTGGGCTTGTTGCCCAGGCTCTTGACGGCGCAACCAGGTGTGGTAGCCGCTACACGAAACACCTAATACTCGACACATGATCTTCATCTCGAACTCTGCTCGATGAGCACGCATGAAGGCGAACTTCAGCGCAGGTCGGACCTTTCCGCAGGTTTGGCGAAGACAATCATGGCTTTTTAGGATGTCTCTCTCCTGGCGCACGATCTCCAACTCGCGCCGCAGTCTGCGCAATTCGGCTTCGGTCTCCGTCTGGTGGCCGGTGCCTGGAAAGGCTTGCTGCCAATCCTGTCCAGCCTGTAGCAGAGCTTTCTCCCAGTTGCCTATCAGCCCAGGGGTAAGGCCTAACTCTCGCTCAAGCTGGGCTTTGCTCTTGCCACTCGTTCTGGCGAGTTCAATTACCTCCAGCTTGTACTCCCTTGTGAACGTCTTCCTTGGCATCATTTGCTTCCCCCTCCTTTTTAGTGTATCACGAGTTCATGACATTACTCGTCTCCACTTTTTAGGGGAAGCCCAGATATTGTGCTTCCGGCTACATGGCCTTCCGGAGACTTGATTACTACGCATGATATGTATATAGCTGTTGCAAACCACGGCAATATCCTCATGAGCAAGCCGTTCGATTACATTCCGGTTGGACTGCCTAAAACGGGAGATGCATGGGTAGCGGCCTGGATAGAGACATCGTTAAGGTGGGCGATGGGGCTGCTCGTACTTGGCATTCTCACCCTGGCACTGGTTAGGACATGGCTGAGAAGGTCCAAGCTGATGCCGCCGAGTAGTTGATAACACATATTCACGTCTTCACGTCTCGCGGGGTCGTTTAGTCGGTGCTGAGGCTTATACTGAGTGTTACATACTGTGAGCCTCTTGCGTCGAGCATACAGCCGTGCCCAAGCTGGGAGCTGCTCTGCGCCAAAGGGGTGCCATTGCAGGTGAGGGTGAGGGTCGAGCCGGGCAGCAGGCGCGCTACTTTCAAAAGCAGGCCGCCGGTCTGTTGCTCTTGTGGAACGGGTATGGCCGATAGCTTCAAGGTCACAGAGCCGGTGAGGGGGTCCCCCTCTTTGTGGGCGCTTTCCACCCGCCAGCCGTCTACGGCAGCCGTTCTGCCGGTCAGCCAGTCAACAAACACCTGGCCTGTGCCGAGTAGCGCGGCGGAAGGCACCACCTGGGGCCAGCCATGCTCGCTATCGGCGCGTCCCCACAAAGGCATACCGCGCCGGAAGTCGCCACGCTGCGTAAAGAAAGTGTTGTAGTACCAGCGAGTGTGAAGCAACTGCTCGGATTGCTTCAACCCGTCGGCCTCGCGGATTGCCCAGCGACCGTCCAGCGTCCACTTGAGAGATTCGACGCCCGCCTGCCTGCACACTTCGTCATCTGCGTACAGGCCGTAGAGTAGCAGGCAGGGCGCTGTGGGCACCGGGTCGAGATGCTGGTTTTCCGGCGAGACAATGCTTGAGCCGAAAGTGGATATGCCCATGCTGGCAGCGTCGGTGTGGGCGGCGAACGTCCTGATCGGGTAGACCATCATGTAGCTCAACAGGTTATCTGCCGCCACCCGCGCATCGTGAAGGTATTGCTCATCTCCTGTAAGCTCATATAGTTGGATGCAGGCGTCGAGCGCGGCTACTGCGGCCTCGCGGTCAGGGGTAGAGGCGTCGAGCGTGCCCCCGGCGAACGCCCCTGCGCGCACCATGCCCGCGAACGCTTGTTTGTACGCCGCCTGTGCCGCATCCAGGTAGGACTGGGCCGTTCTGCTTGCCCGATCATACATTAAGCGAGCGCAATCACAGAAAAGCGAAAGGGCCGCGCCTGTGCCGCCCGCGAATGGGTCAAGGGCCTCGCCCGTACGCCGGTAGCGCGATGAGTACCCGCCGGTGGGCAGAGGATGCTCGCGCAGCCAATCCCCTATGGCAACGGCAGCGTCTTCCCAGGTGGTGACGTCAGGCGAGGTGTCACCGGAGAGGCGGGCGCGGCTGGCGGCAGAAAGGAGAGAGCGCCCTTCGCTCGCGAGCCGGATGGAATCGAACGCATCGTCCCTCTTAACAGTGAGGTTCTCATAATCGCCGTAGTCGCGCCAGCCGAAGAAATAGCCCTCTTTATCGCAAGCAGGGTACAGTATACCTTCCTGCGCCCGCCCATCAGTGGCCCACCGGGTCATAGCGCCTGCCGCTTGCTCGCGCAACCTGTGTAACTCCTTTGGGGGCAAAGGGGTCGTGACACAATCGAGGGCAAGGCTGGCGTAGTTGTAAGTGGTAGAGGCCCTGAGTAGTGACTGCTCCACAAAGCCCAGCATGGCAGTGCCTGAACCCTCCGGCGACTCGTACTGCCCTCCAGCTATTTGAGGGTTGAACAGGCGAGCGTTGAACCAGCGAATATGCTGGCCTGCCTGCCACCATAGGAGGGATGTCGCGGGTGCTTTGTTGGCAGGGTAGGCGAGCCGCCACAGGTAGCGAGCAGTTGAACCGTAGTCCTGCGGCAACGAGGCAGGACGGCGCCACAGGTAAAGCGTCTTCTCCAACCTGTCTCCAGGCTGCCATGTCGCCTCCCTATTCTCGCCCTCGGCAAAGAGGTCCTTCGCTACATAGGCGTCCGCACCGCCATCGCCCCTATGCCCGAACTCGCGCTGTGGATAGCGAAAGAAGAAGCGTAAGCCCGCCTCGCCGTCACTCTCTACGCCGTCTTTGCCGCCACCCACAGGCTCTATGCCGAGGGAGTAGAGCAATTCAGATTGGGGCTGGTCGGGCGCTTCGTCTGCGGCGAAATAGCTCCACGTCGCATCGGGAGTGTAGTAGTGAATGGCGGGCTGCGCCAAGCGGTCTGCGCGAAAGGCGAAACCGTATCGCGGGTCGGGGCGCGGGAAAATGCCGGTGCCATATGTGTTGGCCGCGTAATGGATGCTGGGTAGATCGAGGCGCTTGGGATCTCCTGTCTCTCCCGGCATGCTGACGCTGTGTATCACAGCGCCCGTAAAAGCCGCACCCTCGAAGCCGACCTGCCAGCGCAGGCACATTGGCTCCGCGGCTCCCTGAGTATCCACTCTAAGGGTGAAGCGAACGGTCGAGTCGCCCCTTTGTGCGTGGCCCTCGGCGAGCAAGCCCTTTCCGTCCTGCGCAACCTTGTCCCAACTGCCCCTGACAACGGCTGTGCCGCTTATAATGGAAAGCGGCTCGATTATGGCGTCGGCCCCTGTTGCACTCTCGTCATCGCTTGACCCCAGCCCCAATATCCAGCCGCCAGGCCCCTGCTCGCATACTAACGTTGCTTTCGTTGCTTTTCTATCGTCCGATTGCGCCTTGCCTCTACTGTTGTCCTCCTGGCTAGTGTCCCTGCTATCTGCTGTCATCCCTGCTCCCTGTAATGCTTCTCAGACTGCTCTCCGAGGCCCCCACTTCACACCACGCATCACGTTTCACGTTTCACTCTTCACGGCACCGGCACAGGTTCAGCATCAGTAGTCGGTCCCTCAACAACCGGCTTGCCGTCTTTCCAGTCGAGGCGGTCTATGTACATATAACGGTTGCTGCCTCTCATGCCCGACGACAGCACGTCCCATACGTGGTAGATGATCCAGGTCTGGTCGCCCACCTGTAGTAAAGCCTGGTGGCCTGGGCCAACTACCAGGGGCTTCTGCTTGACGCGGCTGGCGAGGATGGGATTTTCGGGCGCGTCCTGGCACGGGCCTGTCGGCGATTGGCATGTGGCATATCCTACCGCGTAGTCAAGTCCGGCGTAATTATTGGCAGAGAAGAAAAGATAATACTTGTTGTCGTGCTTCCACATGGTAGGCGCTTCAACCACGCGCCCTTCCCATGGAGCGTCGTTTTCTACGAGTTGAGCAGGCTGTCCCGTCAGGCTGAGACCGTCGGGGGCAAGCTCTTGCGCCCACAGACGGGTGGGCATGCCACAGCAGTTGCCGTCGTTTTTGTAGTACAGATACAGCTTGTCGCCATCCCTGAACACATCCGGATCTATAGTGCCGCCCTGGTCGGCCTGACACACGAACGGCGCGGTGTTTGTATCCTTGAACTTGGCGTCAGGCTTGTCGGCGGTAGCCACGCCCACGCATTGTCTGTTGGAGGCTTTATCCCGCGCCACATAGTACATGACGTACTTAGCGCCTATCTTCATCGCTTCGGGTGCCCACACGAGCGATCCGCCCAACTTGGCCCAGCTTGGCAACGCCGGCATGGCATCGGTCAGCAGTTCCCAGTTTACAAGGTCGGTAGAGTGTGCTTCTTGTATATTCTTGCCCGCCGCGTTGGTGGCGTACACGTAATACACACCGTTATCTTGAAGCACAAAGGGGTCTGGAAAGTCATAATGCAGCACGGGGTTCGTGTAGGTTTTGCTTGGGATGGCTCCTGTCGTGCCTGTTGTAGTTGTGCCGTTAGCTGCTGCGCCCTGTGTGCCTGTAGCCTGGCTAACCGCTTGTGTAGCAACAGGTGTAGAGGCGACAGGTTGCTCAGATGAGGTGGCCTGTGTTGTAGACACAGCCGCAGTTGTAGGCTGTACCGCTTGTTGCGTAGGCGTAACCGTAAGGTTTTCGCCACCGCAGCCCACGAAACTCAGCACTACAAGCAGCTCAACCAGGCAGGCTGCCAGCCTGTTACCCAGATTGTAATTTCGTGTTGCGCCCACTATAGTAATATCCTCAATGCAAGAAAGAGACGCGGCTCCACTATAGACCACGAATGTTGCCAAGACGCAACACTCTACTCCTCATCAACACCTGACGTTTCACATTTCACATCTCTACCCCTTGAGGCCCGTAGAGGCCACGCTCTGCACGATGTAGCGTTGCAGGGCTATGTAGATGAGCAGCACCGGCACAGCCACGATAACCGCGCCTGCCAGCATCAGGCCATACTCGGAGCTGTACGATCCCTGGAGTGTGCGTAGTCCTGGCGGCAACGTTTGCAGCTTTGGGTCTCGCAATATCAGCAAAGGCCATAGGAAATCGTTCCAGCTACCCAGGAACGTGAGGATACCCAGCGTCGCCAGGGCAGGTTTAGCCAGGGGGAGGACCACCATGTAGAATATCTGGAACCTGTTGGCCCCATCAATAGCGGCGGCTTCCTCAAGTTCTATAGGGATGCTCTCGAAAAATTGGCGCAGGAAGAATACCCCGAACACACCAGCGAGTCCAGGCAAGACCACGCCCACCCAGTTGTTGAGTAGATGCAAACTGGCTATCGTCAGGAAGTTGGGCACCAGAAACATCATACCCGGCAGGAAGAGCGTAAGCAGCATCAGGCCGAACAGGAACTTGCGCCCTGGGAAGTCCATACGCGCATAAGCATACGCGGCAAGCGAGTCGATAGCCAGCACAGCTACGGTACTAACAAGGGCGATAAAGACGCTATTGAAGAACCAGTTGCCGATAGGAGTAGCGGGGTTGCTGAACAGCCTCTGATAGTTCTCCAGCGTGAAAGTGCGCGGTATCCACTCGATCTGCTGCGTAAACCACTGCTGCTTGGGCTTAAAGGAAGTGGATAGCATCCAGATCAGAGGCAGGATTATCAGGGCGGCAATCAGCACCATCAGCAGATATGTGGGGATGAGTCGCAGGGTGTTACGTAAAGCTCTGCCCTCGTTAGGGTTCTTCCGGACGGGGGCGGTATTTGGCTTGGCTGTAGTTACGGCCATGCGCTTACTCCTTTCTGAACAAAGCTTGCAGTCGTGCTACCGTGTCCTACCGTGTCCTAACGCGCCGCTTACGGGCATCTATGCATCTCCCTGCGTGTGGTGCAAGCTGGGCAGGCGGTAGCAAGCGAGACAGGGTCAATCGTTCTCCCTCTGGCGGAAGACCTTGAAGTTGAAGTACGAAACAGCGATCATGATTGCCGCTATCACGAACGACATAGCCGCAGCGCTCCCCTGTAAAGGCCGAACAAAACCCTGGATATAGATGCGGTACATAATAGGCGTGGTGGCGTTCGTGCCATTTGCCTGCGGAGGCCCGCCGTTGGTCATTAGGAATGGCTGGCCGAACAAGTTGAACGACGCGATGACGGTGATAGTCACGACGAACAACAGCACGGGCCGCAACATCGGTAGAGTTACCCGGGAGAAGGTCTGCCAGCGTGTTGCGCCATCTAGAGAGGCCGCTTCGTACAACTGGTCGGGAATGTCCTGCAAAGCGGCCAGGAGGATAATCATGTTGAAGCCGATAGTCCACCAGACGGTTGCTATCAGTATCGAAACTCATGCCCAGGGCAAGCTGGAGAGCCAGCGAGGCGTAATCAAGCCGAAATCCTTGAGGTAGGAATTGATCAGACCGCCGGAACTCTGAAAAATCCACCACCACAGCAGGCCTACTACGGAGACGGATAGCACCCAGGGCGCAAAATATATCCCCCTGAAGATGTTACGTCCGGGTATCTTGCTGTTGAGCAACACCGCCAGCAACAGCGGAATGATTACCAGCGGCGGGACGCTTATTACCACAAAGATAGCGGTGTTCTTCACGGAGTCCCAAAACTCGTTGAATGTCAATGTGCCCGGCGCAAAGAGGTCTATGTAGTTTTGCAGGCCGATGAATGCGTTCTGTGCGGGCCGCAGATAATCGTACTGTTGCAAGCTGATCCAGAGGCCGTTGATGAAAGGCCAGCAAACAAATACGGCGAAAAAGATCAGGTGCGGCAAGATAAACAGGTACGGTGTCCAGCTGAACTTGCGCTTCTCAGTTGTGGCAGGCGCGGCCTCACGAGTTGTCGCTATAGTCCTGGTTGTTGCCATATACAGCCGCCTTTCTGGAAACCATGAATTAGGAATTGTGAATTGGTGAAAACCAATTCACAATTCCTAATTGCTAATTACTTACGGTTTGGGCGCATCGCCGTAGGTCTTCTTGTTCTGGGCCAGGACAGTGT
>JBBSIK010000126.1:0-7541 GCA_038232115.1 Chloroflexia bacterium | reverse complement strand
CTGCAGCCTCGATGCGGGCCTTTGTTTCCTCGTTGCTGGTCCGCCTCAAATGCACACCCACAACGTTCAATCCGGCCTCCTCAGCCAGAGCCACAGATGTAGCCGCCCCAAACCCCGAAGATGACCCCAGCACCAGCGCCCAACCTAGTTCCTCCGGCTCCAACCGCCCCAAAGCAGCAGTCTGCGGCCCGCTCGAATTCGCACCCATCTCGCTATCACTCCTATATACAGGTTACAAGCCGGTATTATAACACTGGTGATTATCCACATCTCAGTTAGCCAACAGCGCCTTGTGGTTTCAACCGCCGGGGCAATCGGTTTACGCGCCCCTCCTTGCCGCCGCTTCCGCGAATCCTCTATACTTACTACGCCTACTCTGAATGTTGGCCTCCAATGCAACGACACTGACCAACTCTGTAGCCAAAAATCACAGGAGGGAAAATGTTAGTCTACCGGAAAACTGTGCGCGCTCGCCGCCTCGTGGCAGGCACGCTCCTCGCACTTGCTCTACCCGCAGCCGCACTGGCTGCTACTATGACGCAACCTGTCCAACCCACCCAACCCGCCCAACCTACCAGCCGTCTGTTCCCCGAAACGGGCAAAACGGTAAGAGGGAGCTTCCTCGATTATTGGAACACCCACGGCGCGCTGCCCCAGCAGGGCTACCCCATCTCAGGTGAACTCCAGGAAAAGAGCGACACCGACGGCAAAACTTATACGGTACAGTACTTTGAGCGCGCCGTGTTCGAGCTTCACCCGGAGAACAAAGCGCCGAATGACGTGCTGCTGTCTCTGCTAGGCAACTTCCTGTACAAGCAGAAATATCCCGGTGGCGCATCCAACCAGCAAGTTGACAGCACACCCGGTTTCGCGTTCTTCCCCATAACCGGCCATCGCATTGGCGGCAAGTTCCTCGACTACTGGAAATCGCATGGAGGCCTGGCCCAGCAAGGCTACCCTATCTCGGAAGAGTTCCCAGAGAAGAGTGACTTGGACGGCAAGACCTACCAGGTGCAGTATTTTGAACGCGCCGTGTTTGAGCATCACCCCGAAAACAAGCCACCTTACGACGTGCTTCTCTCGCAGCTAGGAGCCTTCCGCCTCAAGCAGAAGACCTCTCCAATCGGGAGTAGCACAGCGACTGCCACCAGCACGCCTGGCGGCTCAGGCCAACTACCATCGCCTCTGCCTACCCAACCGGTAGCCCTGCCTACAGGGACACTCCCACGGCCCATACCCACCACCCGGGTGCTCATCAGCGGTCATTAGCACGAGCCACTAACTGCGAACGGCTAACCGGCAGGGTCAGCGGTAAGTGTGCTACCTGGTTGGATCGCGCACCTACCGCCACAGACGGAGGTCAGCACATGGCGAAAATAGAAGATCAATCTTTACTGGGACGAATTTCCATGGGTCCCAAAGTGATAGTGGGCAAACCTGTCATTAGAAACGTACAATGGACGGGACATCAAGTGAACCCGTAGATTGTCACGTTTCTAAACACTTTCTAACACCACGAGGCTAGTAAGAACACTCATCATGAATGTTGCCACTCCTCCCATAATCGACAGCCTCAAAGCATCGGTCAAATTCAGAAGCATACTCGATCGGGGAGGTACAAGAATGTCGGCCACTTGTAAGCCCAACACTGTACCCGTACCTAATCCGACGGCATTAACAAGGCACCACCAAATATAGTATTTCTTCACATGAAAACCATACCCCTGTATGGAACCATAAACAAGCCCAGATAAGGATGATATAACAAAAGGTGCGACGTAACCACTGTGAAGGCTTGGATCGGATTTCGACCCATTCGATATGTTTGCAACGTTCATAAGAACCACTGAAGTGCAGACCACAATCCAGCTAAATGTTCCAGCCGCAGTGCTGATAAGCATCCAGCGAGACCAGTTCACACTAGTTAACCTCCTACGCATGAAAAGCATCTGCGCACATGCAATGCAAAAGCTCACAAGAGTACCAAGCATCAGGAGTCCCATTCCAAGTGTAGATACAGCAAATAGTGAAGCGAATATCCAACTCAGCAATCCAGAGACACAAGTGACCAGTAACCAAAGAAGTGATACAGGTATTTTCGTGTCTTCATACATAACAGATACCCTCCTGAAAGGTATATCACGCTTCGCCCCACCTAACTATCACGTGGTAGCAGTCAGGTAAGCCAGACCTACTTAGCAAGGGACCTGCTTGGCTGAACAAGTGTGGGCTACATAGGCTGCGCGCGTAATAACCGCTTCTTCAAATTGTGCCTCAGCTCGACCATGTAAAATTTCACAATATGAAGTAGCCCCGTGTTGTCACCACCGCACCCTCACATCCCCCGCTCTGCGCGTCACCTTCTGCTCGTCCAGATGCTCCAGGAACGGGATCGCGTACTTGCGCGTAGTGCCGAACAGATCGCGCATGAAGGCGATATTGATCTCTCCTTGCTCGTCTATCGCCTTGAGAATCTGGACGCGCATTTCGTCATAGGCTTTGCGCGTGTACAGCAGGTTGTCACCCAGCTTCACAAGCTCACCACCCTCCACAAGCGAGGCCACCACCTCCGGGTCCATCCCTATCTCGTGTGGGGCGGGCGGCGAATACGGGCTAGACTCGTGAAGCTCCATCAGCCGTTCGATCTGCTTCTTCTGAATGGGTGTGTAAGTCGGCTCGAAGCCCGGCAGCCTGTATGTGGTGGCATCTTCTCCAAGCATGCCACGGCTTACCCCGAGCGACATCACGTGCGGGAAAGTCTTTGCATGCACGTCCTTAGCCAACCTGCTGCGTAACTCCTCCTTGCTCATCCCACGCCGGAGAGGTTGGTGGTGGTGGAAGTGCCCCAGCAGCGTGCCCACCCGCTTCATCATAGCCTCCCAAGCAGGCGCGGACATAACGAGGGCTGAGGACTGAGGGCTGAGGACTGAGGAGGCTGGGCCGTTTAGCTGCAAGACCTGGCCCGAGGCTATTAGCTTGCCGAGCGTGCCCACCGCCACGGCGACATCTACGCCGGATTTCTCCACCACAGCCTTGACCTCTTGCGGTATGTTGCCCAGAGCTTCCAGCAGTAGCTCTTCGGGAGTGCCGCGCTGCAACGTGCGTAGTGTGTGCAGCGTCTCCTCGTTGAAGCGTTTGTGCCGCCTGGGGTAAGGGTCTATCACCTCGCCGCCGCCTATTGTCAAGCCCGGTGAGGGTCGCCTCACTATATAGTGGTCGCCCCTCAGCAGAGCTACCGGCTCCTGCAACCGCAGTTGCACCAACCCACTGCCGCCCGGCTCCAGAGTATCAGTATCGAGCAGAGTCACCTGCGCGGCGGTCTCGGCAGCGCCAGTGAAGAAGTCGAGCCTGCTGTTTTGCTCCAGAGTAAGGGGCGCACCGGCCAGCAAGTTGAGATGCACGTCCACCCGCGTAGTCGGCTCCAACGTACCGGGCAGGGTAAGCACCATCCCCCGGCGCAGGTCGTCCACCTCAAGCCCCACCAGGTTCACCGCAACCCTGTTGCCCGGCCCTACACTCTCCACCTTGTGCTTATGGCTCTGCAACCCTCTGATGCGACTCCGCAGCCCGCCCGGCACGATCTCGACCTCCTGGCCTGTTTTCAAGCTGCCATCCGTGAGCGTGCCCGTCACCACGGTGCCGAACCCCGCTATCGTAAAAGCGCGGTCCACAGGCAGCCGTGGCCGTCCCTTGTCCGCCCTCGGCTCCGTATGCTCCAGCAGCAGGTCTATCTCGCGCCTCAAATCACCAAGCCCCTGCCCTGTCCGCGCCGACACCGCTACAATGGACGCGTCCACAAGCGTGGTGCCCACCAGCCGCTCCCGCACCTCCTCCTCGACCAGCGCCAGCCATTCGTCGTCCACCGTATCCCGCTTGGTCAGCACAACAATACCCCGGTCCACACCGAGCAAGTTGAGGATGTCGAGGTGCTCCTCCGTCTGCGGCATCGGCCCCTCGTCAGCCGCGATAACCAGCAAAGCCGCGTCCAGCCCGCCCACACCCGCCAGCATATTCTTGATAAACCGCTCGTGCCCCGGCACATCCACCACCGACACCTCGCGCCCGGAAGGCAGTGTCAGCCATGCAAACCCCAGGTCAATCGTCATCTCGCGGGCTTTCTCCTCCTGCAAGCGGTCCGGGTCTATCCCCGTCAGCGCCTTCACGAGCGTAGACTTCCCATGGTCCACGTGCCCGGCCGTCCCAATTACATACATGTCGCTCTGCTCCTAGTTGCGGAATACAGATTGCGAATTGCCCTTATAACTCCGCTATCCGAAATTCACAGGATTTTCTCCAGTACCCGCTCGACTAGCCACAGCAGCACCGGCAGCAAGATTGCAGTGATCAGACCGCTTAGCGTTTCGGGCTACCAGGGCCAGGTACGTAGTTTGTTCAGCGTGCGCTGCTCTATATCGAGGCTGCTCAGCGTGCTGTTGAGAGCGGCCATGTCGCCCAGGTCGCTCGAATCCAGCCGTCTGTGTAGCTCCTTGATGGCGGACTCCATCCTACTGCTCGCCTCGCCCATGAGCCTTCCCTTCTCGACCTCAAGCAGCCTGTGCATGCCCATTAGCGGCCCTATGAACGTTACCAGCGCTATAGTGGAGAAAGGCACGACTAGAAGCACGCTTACCGGGCTTTGCAGGTGCTCCGGCGCGGGTAAGTTCCACCCGTAAGTCAATATCAGCCAGCCGATTGCCGTCTGGACCGTCAGCCTAGAGAGTGAATAGAGCGGCCCCGCCCTGAACAGATCAACTTTTGTATTCTGAGTGGATATGAGATTAACTATCCGCAACTGCCGCACCGTGTGATAAATCAACACACCGAATATAAATCCGTCGAACAGATAGAAAAGCCCATCCGTTATAGCAGAGGGCAAGGAAGTAGCCAGCTTGAGACTCACTTGGTCCCGCGGCGTGACGAGGATGACCAGCACTGCGGCAGCCACGCCAATAATCGAAATCGGCAGCATCCGGCCCGCCGGCATCGTGGTCAACTCGTAGCGCAACTCGTCATAATGCGCGTTAGCCACCCTCATAGCAGGTCGAAAATCGGCCAGCACCCTGCCTGCTACCCAATCCAGGTAGTGTACCAACCCAAGCGTGTACAGCCCCGCACCTATGTACACCGTGTGGAAGGGGAAAAAGGTGCCCACCGGGTACGACCCGTCGTGCCACTTCACTCCCGTCTCGACAGCAAACAGCAAGAGCCATACGCCCGCGTAGTACAGCCAGCTAGGCCCAGGCAGTCCCCAATCCAGGCCGTCAGCCGGTCCACCCAACTGGGCGAATAGCGCGTATTGCATACCACATATTCCGTATCGCGTGCTGCACTTTCCATACTTCCATAATTCTAAACGAATACCCACTCAAGCACAAACAAAAGAGGATCGAGCATAACACTCGGTCCCCAAATACGCATCACGTTTCACGCCCTACCTCACGCCTACGTACACCGCGAACAACGACGCCTGGAAGATAAACGTCCCTATACTCGCCAGCAATGCGGGCGTCAAAGGCAGGTAGTAGAGTTTCCGCACGTAGCGGGTGGCAAGCAGCGTCGTCAGCAATATGCCCGCGAGCCATAGCACCTGGGCGATGGCTGTTGGCAAGCCCGCGCCCACTACGGCCGCACCCACGAACACCAGCATCGCTCGTGGCGCTTGTAATTCCAGATATGCCAGCACGGTCCGCTTATACTGACCGCTGCCCACCATCAGATCGCCAACGCCCTGCACCACGCGAGCCACAAACGGCAACTCGACCAGGCCCAGTATCAGCAAGGCAACCAACCACGCAAAGTGCATCGGCACAATAGGACGCTCGTCATTGCGTCGCAGCAGGTCGACCAACAGCAGCGCCACCGGTCCGAGCGCGATCACCAGTTGCACCGACATAACCTTCGGCCACACTATGCTGGGGCCCGTATCGGCCACCGACACGCCGTAGAAGTCCTCGTTGGCGCGAGCACTGCGGGTCAGGCGAGCGAGTGCTGCCCCCGGCTCGAACACCAACTGCGCCACCGGCATCGTCACATCCTCATCAACCAGCGTCTCGATAGAGGGTGTGGCCTGCCCCGCCGCCTGCGCCAGGTACGACACAATTAGCTGCAACAGACGCTCAAAGTTCTTCAAATCGGACGTAATCAACACACCGCGTTCGCCACTCTGTGCCGCGCCCATCAGCCTGGGTATCAGCGATAGCATCGGCCCCGGCGCGCCAACTTTGGTCTCCTTCTTGAAGGGCACCATCACCATGTACCGGCTGCTTGCTGGAAGCTCCATCACGCGCAGCACGCCTATATCTTTCCACGAGATGCGTCGCCACCCGAATAGCTCGGATACGCCAAGCCCCTGGGGCGTCACCTGCAACGAAGCAAACAGGTTGAAGATAAACGCGCTTATCACTCCGACTAGCACCAGGCCAAGCACCGAACCGAGCATGCTCAACGTCAGCAGGCTCGCCACGCTAGCTCCCGGCTCCCGCATTATCGTCAGGCCCATCATACCTAACTGCACGAACGATGCGACAAGCAGTATTCCTGCCACGATCCTTGCGCCAAGCAATACGCCGCGTGGGTACTCGAACACACCGGAAAGCGCCGCCTGGTGCAATTCCGCCGCCAGTGACTGCAAATTAGGGCCAAGCAGCGGCTCCCCTATGTCGGGGAGTGTAGCCACATCGCTGTCCGCAGTCGCCTGTTTGCGATTACCACGACCTCCGGGCAACGCCGAAATCAAAGATTTAGGCTGTAGTCTCATTTAGAAATGCCTCCAAGATTATCCTACCAACCTCACCCCGCCCAAACAATAGCCCATCCGGTAGTAAAGCCGGTGGGACTTTCGGACCACGCCACTTACTAGCAACATGTAGGCAAAGAGAACACGAGCTTATCCACCGCAGAGGCGCGGAGAACGCAAAGACGCGCCGAGAATTATGAAGTGGATCTGTTTTAAAGGGTAATAGTTTGCATACATGCAACCTGATCACCACAGTACCATCAAGCCAAACCTTAATAATCTCCGCGTTCCTCTGCGTTCTCTGCGCCTCTGCGGTGAATAATCAAAAAGATACCACTATGGCGAGCAATATATTGGAACAAAGGTATGCTCTTGGCGACACGACGATTTCGCCATATAATGCCCTGGAGGTAACAGGACACGGATGGACAATGAAAATACAGGCCCCGCCCGCCCCAAAGACATAATGCCGCCGGAAGCCAACCCCACTACCGGAGGCGCTCCGGAAGGCGACCTTTCCACTGCCGAAGAAGCCAATCGCTACAACACGCTCGGCATCACACAAGCCACCCAGGGGATGAATTCGCAGGCCCTGGCCTCGTTCAGCAAGGCAATCGAGTTCGACCCGCAGAACGCGGGCTATTATTACAACCGGGGCATCATCTACTCAGGTGACGCGGCTTATGGGCTGGCTTTGCAAGACTTCACCCAGGCCCTCCAGATGCGCGGTGACGATGCAGACATCCTCAATAACCGGGGCACTGTCTACATGATGACCGGCGACTACGATGCCGCCATAGCCGAT
>JBBSIK010000125.1:0-7565 GCA_038232115.1 Chloroflexia bacterium | reverse complement strand
GAGTTTGCAGCCGGATTTCGTCATGTCGTGCCTGGGCTTCATCGTGGCCGTGCTCTGGAATATCAACCCGTGGCTCATCTTCCCGGCACTCTCGCCCCTGGTGCTTATGTACTAGGCGCTTATGGTGCCGCAGCTAAAACAGGAAGCCCAGACCGACGGCAAGACCGGCCTGCTCAACGCCCGCTATTTCAGCACGCTGTACCAGTCCGAGATGGAACGGGCCAAGCGATTTAGCCGCCCAATGTCTCTTCTGATGGCCGACTTGGACCTCCTGCGCAATATCAACAACACATACGGCCACCTCACGGGCGATGCTGTGCTGACAGGTATCGGCCAGATTATCCGCGATACGATACGCGAGTTTGACATAGCAGGCCGTTTTGGTGGCGAGGAGTTCGCAATCGTATTGCCCGAAGCAGGCCCCGAGGAGAGCAGGGCGTTGGCCGAGAAGCTACGCATGGCAGTTGAAGCGGCCAGCTTTACGGTGCCCAATAATACTACCCGGATACAGGTCACAATGAGCATCGGTGTGGCCTCCCATCCGGCGGATGCGACCACGCCCACTGAACTGATACACCAGGCGGACGTGGCTGTATACCAGGCGAAACTCAACGGGCGCAACTGCGTCGTGCTTGGCTCGGAAGTGCCCCACTCGATAGATTTTGCCTCCGCGCCTATGTCCGAACGGCTGTCCGCCCCTTACATAGGCACGTTCGTACCGAGGCCCAGGAACACAGATCCCACAACCGCCCACGAGCCTGCTATGCCTGTCTCCACACCGCTACACGCGGCCAATGGACACGTTAATGGATACGCCAACGGCTCAACGGCTGCTGTTTATGCTTCTTCCTCAAAGGGTGGGCCTACGACTGTGCCGGTGGCCGTGGCTGCACACTCCTCGGCTCCCGCTCCGGTTGCTGCCGTTGCCCATATACTTAGCAAGGGTACGGCACCGCTCATCATGCCGATAGCCGGTCTTAGCACGCAACCTATAGCCGCGACCATTACCACGCCCGTAGGGGTGACTGAGACTTACACTCCAAAGCCAGCGGCCTCTATGAGGTCCGATCCTGTTCCTGCTCCTGTCCTTACCGGCTTGCAGAAGGCCGTCCTCCCGATGTTCATCTCTAGCGTCATTGCGGCAGGTGTGGCCTTTGCGATTACGGGCCTCTTTATGCACATCCAGCCTGACCCTGTGGCACTCGGCCTCTTCGTGACGTTGGCTGTGGTTGCGGAACTACTACAGGTCGATCTTTACGGGCGCGGCACCATATCCGTGTCTGCGGCCATCAATTTCGCGGCGGCCCTCACTACGGGCTTACCCGGCCTTGCACTGGTTTCGGCGGCCATCGTGCTGGCTCACAGAGTGCGTCAAAGGCCTGTAATAGACCTTTCGTCTCTGTACAAGACCGCGTTCAACTGGTCCACGCACCTGCTAGCGGGCGTCGCGCCGGTATTGGCTATGCACCTGCTGGGTGTGCAGTTCACTCTGGCTAATCTGCCCATCCTGGTGGTTCCTGTCGCTCTGTCGTCCATCGCATACTTTGTGGTTGATACTGCTCTCATCGCCACCGTCATCAGCCTGGTAGGAGGGGACAACCCACTCACGATATGGACGGAGCGGTATCGTTGGCTGGCGGGGCACTACCTGGCGCTGTGCGTGATGGGCCTGTTTCTGGGTATGGCCTATAGTGGCCTCGGTCCAGCGGGCGTGCTCGTCTTCACTCTGCCGGTGCTTATGCTGCGCTTCGCCCAGAAGCAGTACATTACGCAGACTGAGCATAGCGTGCGTGAACTTCAACGCATGAACGAGGAACTCACCCGCGCCAACGCCGAGGTGCTGACCGCCAGTCGCACCATGCAGAGTCTGAACGAGGAACTGTTCCTCACACTCTCTAAAATCATTGACGCCCGCGATCCATACGTGGGTGGACACGCCTCGAAGGTCGCGGATTACGCAGTGGCTATAGCGCAGGACCTGGGGGTCGCGTCTGAGCGAATGGAGCCATTGCGACAAGGAGGCTTCTTGCACGACATCGGCAAGATAGCCATTTCTGAGGCTGTGCTTCATAAGCCCGCTCGCCTCACGGACGATGAGTATGAGTATATCAAGACACATGCGGCGCTGGGTGGGGAGTTCGTGGAGATGTGTCGCGGCCTGCGTCACCTGGCCCCGTTCATACGCCACCACCATGAGCGCTGGGACGGCAAAGGCTATCCCGACATGCTGGTGGGCGATCGCATACCGCTTGAGGCCCGTATTCTTGCAGTGTGTGACGCCGTGGAGGCCATGGCTTCCGACCGCCCGTATCGCAAGGGTATGTCGCTGGACGAAGTTATTACTGAAGTGAAACGTTGCGCAGGCACGCAGTTTGACCCTACAGTGGCGGCCTCGTTCGTGCGTATAGCAGAGCGGGAGCGCGACCACTTGATCGTAAACTCGGCTATCGAAGTTGGGCGCAAGCAGGCTCAGAATGATGCATCGCACTACGGCCAGCACAACGCGGGCAAACTCAGAACCGATCAACTCAACACCGGCAATCTCAAGGCCGCGGGTGTCGACAAGCATGAAGTCGCTATCAGCGCCGAGAGCAATGCTGCTATTACCGCTAACGGTGCGGGTTATGGCAACGGCTACAGCAGCAACGGTCACGCCGCCGATAGCGTGGTTGGTCTGAAGAGTGGCCCGCTCGGCACCGGCCCGCTCAATTCAAACGACCTGAGCACGGGTCCGCTGTTATCGAGGGCGGTTTCGTAGCTCGATAACATATCCGCATGAAAGTGTCGCGTAGTGATCCCGCGCCTAGACTACTTCCATCGCCCGCCTAAGCTCCACTATCTTGTCGCGTATAGCGGCTGCCTTCTCGAACTCCAGCAGCTTGGCCGCCGACTTCATCTGGCTTTCTAGCTCTTTTACCATGCGGGCCATCTCGTCCTTGTTGAGGGAGATTTCGCCGCTGGGCGACACTTCATAGTCCACCTTCTCCTCGGCCACCATCTTGACACGCTCGGTGAGTTCATGCACCTGTTTTTGGATTGAGGCTGGCTCGATGCCATGCTCCAAGTTGTAGGCTGTCTGCTTTTCGCGGCGGCGGTACGTCTCTTCGATAGCCTCCTGCATCGAGCGCGTAACCACGTCAGCGTACATGATGACATGACCCTCGACGTGGCGGGCCGCGCGGCCTATCGTCTGGATGAGCGCATCGCGGGAGCGCAGAAAGCCCTCTTTGTCCGCGTCCAGTATCGCCACGAGCGCCACCTCCGGCAGGTCGAGGCCTTCCCTTAGCAGGTTGATGCCCACCAGCACGTCAAACACACCGAGACGCAGTTGACGCAGAATGTCCACGCGCTCCAACGTGTCTATCTCGTGATGGATATGGTTGGCGCGTATGCCCACTTCCTTGAGGTAATCGGCTATCTGCTCGGCGAACTTGGTGCGTAGGGTTGTGACCAGCACGCGCTGGCCCTTCGCTATCCTCATCCTGATTTGCTCTACAAGATCGTCTATTTGGTTCTGAGTCGGCTTCACCTCGATAGAGGGGTCCACCAGGCCGGTGGGGCGGATGATTAGCTCCACTATCTGCTGGCTGTGCTCATACTCGTAATGGCCGGGCGTGGCAGTCACGTATACCGCCTGGTTGACATGGCCCTCAAACTCTTGGAAGGTGAGGGGGCGATTGTCTGCGGCTGAGGGCAGACGGAAGCCGTAGTCAATGAGGGTCAGCTTGCGTGAGCGGTCGCCCCCGTACATGCCGCGCACCTGCGGCAGGGAGATGTGCGACTCGTCCACCATGAGCAGGTAGTCGCTAGGAAAGTAGTCCAAAAGTGTCCAGGGCTGCTCGCCGGGCGCGCGTCTGCCCAGGTGGCGCGAGTAGTTCTCGACGCCTGAGCAATAGCCGGTTTCTTGCAGCATTTCGAGGTCGTAGCGAGTGCGCTGCTCTAGCCGCTGCGCCTCCACCAGCTTTTCCTCAGTCTTTAGCGCGCCCACCCGCTCCTCCAGCTCAGTCTCTATGTCTTTGATAGCTTCCACCATCTTTTCGTCGGAGGTGAGGAAGTGCTTGGCCGGGTATATGCTCGTCTCGGTGCGCTCCAGCAATACCTCGCCCGTGAGCGGGTCAAACTCCAGTATGCGCTCCACCTCGTCTCCCCAGAACTCGATACGCACGCCCATCTCTTCATATGCGGGCTGTATTTCCAGTGTATCGCCGCGTACTCGGAAGGAGCCACGCACGAGAGACTGGTCGTTGCGCGAGTAGTGGATATCTATCAGGCGGCGAAGCACCTGGTTGCGCCTGATGCTCTCTCCCCGCTTGAGGTTCAGCGTCTTGCCATATTCTTCCGGCGATCCCAGGCCGAATATGCATGAGACGGATGCCACGATCACGACATCTCGCCGCTCGAACAGGGCACGAGTGGCGGCGTGACGCAACTTGTCTATCTCCTCGTTGATGTCGGCATCTTTCTCGATATAGAGGTCGGATCGGGGGATGTAGGCTTCCGGCTGGTAGTAGTCGTAGTACGAGACGAAGTATTCGACGGCGTTCTCGGGAAGGAAGTCGCGGAACTCCTGGTATAGCTGGGCGGCCAGAGTCTTGTTGTGAGCGAGCACGAGGGTGGGGCGTTGCATCTGCTCGATGACTTTCGCCATGACGAACGTCTTACCTGTTGCGGTTGCCCCCAGCAAAGTCTGGTGCCTGAGTCCCTCGCTAATGCCTCTGGATATATTGTCTATGGCTTGTGGTTGGTCGCCCGTTGGCTGGAAATATGACACAACCTTAAAATCCGGCATCGCCTAGCCTCCATCTGTCTTCTGCCCGCTTATCGTGCAACCAACGTGACAAATGGGCGAACCCGACGGGCCGCCCAGGTGCTTTATTTGCGTGTGCTTCTTACTTATATTATAGCACATTTGTGCATATATGTGCCCGTTTCAGAAGGGGTATAGCCGGCGAAAACGTCGCTATCAGTGGGACTGCCCTGGCTAGCTGCTCTTTGTCCCAGCTAATTATACAACTAACATTGTTTACGATGGACAATGGATGCGCCTTGCTATCTGCATCGTTCCGGTTCGATATTAGCAGTTACTGGCCCAGGCTATAATTAGGGATATGCCCGCCGGAATGTGAAAGGATATGGCGGGAACCGGATGCGTAAAGCGTGCCCCAGCTTTCTCATCACATCATCAATAATGCGGTAAACCGTTATAATCTCAGTGTCGTCCACATGCGTCCATATGTTTGTTCTATCCTTTGGTTGGGCCTGGCAATCATCGTCGTAGAGGTCTTGCGTATGGTCGCGCAAACTAGCACTCAAGGTAAAGGATATATCGCTATATGGACCTCTTTGGGGTGATATTGCTGGCCTCGGCTCTGGCGCTGGTGCCTACGCTGGTGTACGCGCTGCTCGTCTGGTGGCTCGATAGGTATGAGAAAGAGCCTTTGCCGTTGCTCGTCGTGGCTTTCTTGTGGGGCGCTGTGCCCGCCGTTATCCTGGCGTAGGCGCTCGAAATCGGCGCGGGCATTCCGATGAAAGAGCTTATCCTGACCGATCAGTCGAGAGTGCTGGCCGAAAGCAGCCTTGTAGGCCCTATCGTGGAGGAGTCGGCCAAGGCGATCATCCTCGTTGTGCTGTTCGTGGCGTACCGGCGCGAATTTGACGACGTGCTGGACGGGATAGTGTACGGTGCGATGGTAGGACTGGGCTTCGCGTTGGTGGAGAACGTGTTCTATCTACAATCGGCGGCGTATGACAACCTGCCTGATGGCGCGGGGCCTGATATAGGCAACATGTTCAGCCTGTGGATCTTGCGGGCGGGACTGTTCGGCCTCAATCATAGCATGTTCACCGCCTTTACGGGGGCCGCGTTGGGCCTGGCGCGCTCGCTCAAAGTTGGGTGGCAGCGGGGGATAGTTCCTGTGCTGGGCCTGGGCGTGGCTATGTTCTTCCACGGCATACACAACCTGCTCACCTCTCTGGTTGGGCTTTACAGCGACGACGCTCGGCAGTCGGGACTGGTGCTGGGCACCTGCCTGGCTGTATTGGCAAGCGACTTCGGCGGCGTGACGCTGGTGGTCACGTTGGCGCTGGTTTCGAGCGTGCGCGAGGGACATGTGATACGCGATACGCTATGGGAAGAAGTCTCGCTGGGGCGGCTCACACCGGACGAATACGAGACGCTCACATCGGGCCGCAAGCGGTGGAGCACGCGATGGACGGTGCTCTTTTCATGCGGCTTCCGGCGCTGGCGCCAACTGGGTAAATTCTTCGACCTGTCCACCGAACTCGCCTTTCGCAAGCACCGCATGGCCGATGGCGACTCCATCCATCAGAACATATCCGCCCACGACATAGCCAGGCTGCGCCAGGACATAGATGCACTGAAGATGAAGATTATCTTTGCTGAATGAGGGAAAGTGAAACGTGAAGCGACTTGCTAAAGAGGGTCGTTCAGATATCGGTATCCCTGTTTCCACTGCCGTTTCACGTTTCAGACAAGGGAGTGCCCATGATAGTACCAGTTGATGTTGCCAGATCGTTCCTGGAGGCAGAGTTTCCCGAGAGCTATGTGGCTTTCCTGGCCGGGAGCGTGGTGCGTGGGGAGGCTACGGCTACTTCCGACCTGGATATAGTCATAATCACAGACCGTGAGGAGGCCCCTTACAGGCGGTCATATGTGTGGGAGGGATGGCCGGTCGAGGCATTGGTCCATAACGAGCAGTCTTACCTCGATTTTTTCGCCAGCGACTTGCTAGAGTATGAACCGGCGCTACAGGTCATGTGCCTGGAAGGTATCGTGCTAAGGGACCGCGATGGCATAGCGGCACGTATAAAGGAGGAGGCAAGGCGGCAGGTAGAGGCAGGGCCGGCGCCACTCACACCGGAGGCCACCGACCGCCTCCGCTACATTGTCACCGATCTGCTGGACGATCTTGAGGGGTCGGTGCTGCCCGACGAGTCGCTCTTTATCGCCAACAACCTGGCTGTGGCTGCTACCAGACTAATTCTGCTGCATAACCGCCGCTGGATAGGCTCCGGCAAGTGGCTGTTGCGGGCCTTGCGCGATTTTGACCCTGTTCTTGCCCTGCGGTTGGGAGCAGCCTTGCGCCTCTTCTACCAGAGTGAGCAAAAGGAAGCATTGGTCACGTTTGCCGATAATGTACTCGCGCCGGTGGGAGGCCGCCTGTTCGACGGGTATTTCGCGTCGGGGAAGAAGAACGAAGCTGATGCCTGAGCTGCTAACCGGTACGTAAGCTGCCTGGCCTGCGGAGCGGTCTTTGCTGACACATCTCGATGGAGCACAACTATCGCTCTCGCCTGGTATGCGCAATAAGTAGACCTGCCACATAGGCAAGCAAGGCCACAACGATTATTACCCACGCGGTGGCCAGAGATGCCACTTCAGCGGCGGGATAGTCGAATCGCTCGTTGGCGGGGAAAAGGGAGTAGAACCGTTCGACCAGGGGAGCCGTGATTCCGTAAACGATGCCAGGGAACGGTATATCCTGCCGCACGCCGAGTAGCCTCATGCCGAAGCGCAGGCCGAGCAGTGTTACTATGAGCGCGGT
>JBBSIK010000124.1:0-7587 GCA_038232115.1 Chloroflexia bacterium | reverse complement strand
GTGGAGATGTTGCAGGAGATGCTAGTAGCCGGCTTCAATGATGCTCTCGAAAAGGCTCAAGCTCTGGCTCAGGAGCGCATGGGCGCTATAACGGGCGGCATGAATATACCCGGCATGGGATTCTAGACCGTATGGTGTATTGCGTGCCCAGTGGGATCGTGTGAATGGCGAGATACGCAATGCGACCTCGTTTGCATTAACCCGGCTCTCTTTGGTATAAGAAAGTCACGGTGCGTACATGAAGCGCAGCGTGAACTTCTTTGAGAACATTGCTTCATAAAAACTTGATAGATAATTCACAAGCAGGGTTATGCTATGTAACCCTGCGTTTTGCCTTGCGTATATATTCCGTATATATTCAATGTAGTCAGAGAGTAGTCAGAGAAAAGCCACATAGCCGGGAGCGGAAAGGAGCAAAGGTCATGTTTGGGTCGGACTGGCTGGCGAACTTATTCTTCGGCGTATTTCTGTTCGGGCTCATTTTCACGGCTGCCTCGCTTTTCCTGGGCTTTTCGCATATAGGCGGCATGCACGGCGGCCACGTCAATACGGGCGGACACGCCGGCGGACATTCCATCCACATGGACGTGGTAGGGCACCACGTGAACCTGGACGTGCATAACGTGGACGGCCACGCGGAAATTCCCGGCCATGATGGCCCCGGTTTCCTCAATATGCCCACGGTTATGGCCTTTCTCACCTGGTTTGGCGGGATAGGCTATATCTTGCGGCAGTCACTGGGTCTGGCCGGGGGTTTTGCGGTGGTATTGGCGCTTGTCAGTGGCATCGCTGGCGGCGCGCTCATGTTTGTGCTGCTTGCCCGGTGGCTGTGGCCTATGATGAGCAAACCCCTTATCAGCGCCGACTACAAACTGCCGGGCACGTCTGCCAGGGTGGTATCTTCTATCCGTGCTGGAGGTGTTGGCGAGGTAGTTTATACGAAGAACGGCACCCGTTTTACCGCGGGGGCAAAGAGCGCCGACGATGAGCCTATCGCTCGTGGGACAGAGGTGGTGATACTTGCATACAACAAGGGGATCGCATCTGTGCAGGACGTGCATAAGCTGTTAGGGCGTTCTGAGGAGGCGGTTCAGGGATAGAGGTCAGGGGCCGGTAGGGGACGGAAACGCCAAGGCGCAAAGAACGCGCGAAGGTTAATGAGAGGATTCTTGTCTGATATCTACCTGGTAGTCGGTGCTTTCTAATTTTCAACTCTCGAAGGAGAAGACTATGGACGCTACAAACTTACTGATAATCGCGGCGCTCGTGTTCGTCATACTGATGGGCCTGGCGTGGGTGGTTACCCTCGTTCGCAAGGTTGGCCCCAATCAGGCGCTCATTATCTATGGCCTCGGCACAGGCGGGCACCCAAAGGTAATCAAGGGCGGTGGCGTGGTGGTGATGCCGCTGCTGCAAAGCGCGAAAGAGCTTTCGCTGGAGTTGATGTCGTTTGACGTTGCTCCCACACAGGACCTGTACACCAAGCAGGGTGTGGCGGTAAACGTTGAAGCGGTGGCTCAGATCAAGATAAAGAGCGACCCCGATTCGATCAGGACGGCTGCTGAGCAGTTGCTGACCAAGAACCCTATGGAGCGCGAAGCCTTGATACGGCTCGTGATGGAAGGCCATCTGCGCGGTATCGTGGGGCAGCTTACCATTGAGGAGATCGTAAAGCAACCGGAGATGGTGGCCGACCGGATGCGCTCGACATCGGCTGAGGATATGGACAAGATGGGCCTGGAAATCGTGTCATTCACCATCAAAGAGGTGCGCGACCAGAACGAGTACATATCCAACATGGGTCGCCCGGACATCGCACGCATCAAGCGTGAAGCCGACATCGCGTCCGCCGAAGCCGAGCGCGACACCGCAATCAAGCGAGCTGAGGCCTCGCGGGCCGCCGCCGTAGCAAAGGCGATGGCCGACCAGGAGCGCGTGATGGCCGAGACCGCTTCCGCCGCAAAGCAGGCCGAGGCACAGCGCGATCTCGAACTGAAAAAGGCCGATTACATGGCCTCCGTGCGCAAGCAGCAGGCTACCGCCGACAAGACCTACGACATCCAGGCGAATATCATGCAGCAGCAGGTAGCCGCCGAGCAGGTCAGGATCGAGCGTATACAGCGCGAAGAGCAGGTGAAGGTACAGGATGCTGAAATCGAGCGCCGAGAGCGCGAACTAATCGCAACCGTGTTGAAGCCTGCGGAAGTGGAGCGCCAGCGCATCGAGACGATAGCGGGCGCTGAGAGGCAGCGCAGGATCCTTGAGGCGCAAGGCACCGCCGAGGCCCAGAGGTTGCAGGGTGTGGGCACGGCAGGTGCCAGCCGCGAAGTGGGTCTTGCCGAGGCGGATGTTATTCGAGCAAAGGGTCAGGCCGAAGCTGAGGCCATGCAGAAGCGAGCCGCCGCCTTCAGCCAGTACAACCAGGCCGCTATTCTCGACAAGCTGCTAACAGGACTGCCCGAAGTGGCCCGCGCTATGGCCGGACCGCTGAATAATGTGGACAAAATTACGATCGTGTCCACCGGCCCGAATGACGGCAAGGGCGCGGGGGCCAACCAGATCACGGCTGACATCGCGCGCATGGTGGCCCAGGTGCCGGAACTGTTCGAGACCCTGACGGGTGTTAAGGTGAGCGACCTGATGAGCCAGGTAACAGGCATTAGCGCCCTGGGGTCCTCGAACGGCAACAATACTATGAGCGGCAACGGCGTGGCGGCGAACGGCGCAGCAAGCCAAGGCGAAAACCGCAAGGTGATAGAAGGTAGCGCGACGGCCATACAGCCGGAGGATAGCACACAGTAATAAGGCAGCAAATACTAAGAAAGGGCGTGGGACTGAGGTTCCACGCCCTTTCTTAGTATTCACCGCCCCCGGTCTTTAGCCTTCCTGAGTCTCCACCGCCTGCGGAGCCATCGAGTAACGCTCCCACTGGCGGACCTGGCAATAAGGGCCTTTTCGGCAAAGGAAGCGGTTGTTGGGGTTCGAGCCACAGGATAGGCAGGTGCCGCCGCCATCTTCCTCGCTCCCGCTTTGCTCGGCTAGTGAGGCTGCCGCCAGTCCCGCCGCTACTCTGTGAACGCGGGGGTTGAGAGGCGCGTGGCCCTGTCGCACGCGAGCTTCCTGCCGGTGCAACTCGAAGGCGTCCCAAAGGAGGGTAAGGCCCACTATGCCCGCGCCGCCCGCGACAATCTCGTTCGAGGTCTGGGTGGTGCCAAGCAACAAGAGTAGCCCTATGCTGAAGATAGCAGGGGCCGGTTTCGTGCCCATATAGTAATGCACGATCCTCACCATAACGTGGCCGCCCCAGATAGTCAGGAACGTGACGACAGCCAGTATGGGGCCTCCCCATTGTAGAATGCTCAAGTCGGGCATGTTAGAAACTCCACCACTTTCCGAGGCCTGGCTTGTCGCCGTGCGAGTGAGCATGGCCGCCGTCGTGCGGGAGCTTGGGACGGGCGGCGCGATTGGGGTGCGCCTTGAAGAGGCCGTGTTCTACCCGCTCCTCCTGGTGGGGAAGCTCCATCGCGCCCCATGTCATGCTGCCTCCCGTTATGCCGACAATGGCTGACATGAGGAAGTTTGGCATGAAAAGGCTGGCGGCACATATAATCATGCCCGCGCCCGCGACCATCTTCCACATGTAGGCCCCGATGTAATACTCGAAGCGTATGACCCAGACAAACCCGATGCCGATCATGAAGGCCGAGAACAGGCCAAGTGCAATTCCTGTCCAGTGCAAAATCGGTGTCCTCCCTAAAACGTGCTGGTTTCTCGCAGTTAATTATACAGGAGAACTCGATTTTACTCACGCGGAGTGTCTCGCTTGCGAGGCTTTTTCGGCTCATCAACCACGGTGTTGCTCTGCGCGTCAATCCAGCGCCCGATGAGGAACGCGAACCCCAGCGTTGCAACCGCCAGAGCGACGACCGCAACAATAGCCAATGGAAGGCTGCCGAACAATTCAACCTGCAAAACTGCTGCTCTCCTTCTCCTCTATACCGCTCATCCTAATGCTGTGCCGCGTCTGAGCTAACCGGATCGGCCTCGGACAGCTCTTCTCTAGCCTCGCTATGGTTGCCGTTTCTCTGGGCATTTGCATCGCCAGATGCTGTAGTGGCCAAACCGGTGCCTCCCAGTGGACCTGTTTGCGTAGCTACAGGGCTTGCGTTAGGCAGGCGAGGTCGCATGGGCGCAGGGAGTAGTCTTCGTGTAGCCGGCATCCTGCCGTTACGTGACTGGTCTCCAGTAGCGGGCAAGATAATTCTCACCGTGGTGCCTTGCCCCTCCTCGCTTTCGAGAGATATTTGCCCATGGTGCGCGTACACTATTTCGCGAGCGATAGCCAGACCCAGACCCAGACTATTCACCTGTGCTGCGCTACGCGACTTGTCTACCTGATAGAACCTCTCCATCACGCGGGGCAAATCCGCAGTCGGTATACCCCGCCCCGTATCAGAGATGGCAATCTCGACGCCGTCAACCAGCGCCGCCGTCGCAACCGTAACGGTGCCGCCCCTGGGTGTGTGCTTGATAGCATTATCTATTATGTTACCAAAAGCCTGCTTTAGTTTGTCCGTGTCGGCAAGGGCCAGGGACGCGGAGTAGGCGAAGCGGGCAATTAGCTCCACGCCGGCGGAGGCGGCCTGTGGCTGCATTGTTAGGACAAGCTGTCCCAGAACGGGTCCTATCTCGACCGGGCGAAGTTCTATAGTTCGCAGGCCACTCTGCAACTCGGACAAGCTGAGCAACTGGCTGACGAGGCGGCTCATGCGCTGGGCCTCATTATTGATGATTGACGCCGCCTGATGATACTGAGTTTCGTCGTGTATCGAGCCGTCGAGCATAGCCTGCGAGAAGCCCTGGATTGAGGTGAGCGGCGTCTTCAGGTCGTGGGACACATTCGCCACGAAGTCGCGCTGCATCTCATGCGCCTCTCCTACCTCCCGCGCCATAATGTTGAACTGCTCAGTGAGGGTGGCGATCTCGTCATGGCCGTCTACGGGCAGCCTGTGGTTGTACTCGCCTCTGGCCATCGCGCACGCAGCCCCTGCCAGCCTCGAAAGCGGCTCTGTGAGGGAACGGGCGAGAAAATAGGCGATTCCGAGGGATATAGCAAGCGCGATTATGATGCCTGGTATCAGGAAATCCTTCGCTTCCGTGGCTAACCCCGTCACGTTCGGCTCAGGCTGCGCAATAACCACTATCTGTTGGGGCGTAAGCTTAGGCACGCTTCCCTGGCCCTGCCGTGGGGCACCAGGAGCAGCTCTATTTGCCTGGTCGCTGGCCTTCTGTGCGAAGTACTGATATCGCGCCTTTTCGCCCGGTAGTGGAACGGTGCCCGTAATGGCTTCACCCGCTGCCAGCTTCGCCTGCGCGTCGCTAACGTTCCTGAAGGGGAAAGGCTGTTCCGTGGCGTTGGGTTTTTTCTGCGTATCTATTTCCACGTTAAATGTATCTGGATCCAGGAGCAGAATACGCAGTTTCGCGGTGCGCATGCTGTCTTGTACAAAATTGCTCAGCACCGGAGACCGAACACCGAGTGCGCGCTGCTCGGCCAGCGCGGCCCGAATAAATGGGAAGGCCACCGCTCGCTTTTCCTGTAGAGTGCGAAATCCGGTCTTGTGCGCATAGTCGTTGGCGAGAAAAAGCGACACGACTGTAACCAGGCCCAGCATCAATACAGTTATACCGGCATAGGAGAAGATTAGCTTGGATCTAAGAGTACTGAACATGGTGGCGTAACACGTAAAGCATAATGCTTAAGGCATAGTACGTAACGCTTGATCGGAGAGAGAAATTGTCAATGCGCAACAACCGAGTCCAGCGAGTCACATTACGTGTTACGCTTTAAGCACTACTCCTATTCCTCCAGCATCATTTTGTAGCCCACGCCCCTGATGGTTTGGATGTTCAGGGAGGAGCCTTCAAGCCGGTCGCGCAGATGGGCGACGTGTACGTCTACGGTGCGCGTATCGCCAAAGTATTCGTAGCCCCAAACCAGGTTGAGCAGCTTATCGCGCTCAAGGACCAGGCCCAGGTATTCAACAAAGGTCAGCAGAAGGTCGAACTCCTTGGACCTCAGTTCGACTTCATGGCCGGCGATCCGCACCTCATGGCGTTCTTCGTCTATCGAGGTGTTGCCCATTTGCACCGCACCGGAACCACGTTTCTCCGACTCGCGGGCGGCTGAGCGCCTCAACACAGCTTTTACCCGTGCCACCAACTCACGCGGGTTGAAAGGCTTGGTCAGGTAGTCGTCCGCGCCCAACTCCAGGCCGACGATCTTGTCCACATCATCGCTGCGGGCTGTCAGCATGATGATGGGCACATTGCTCTCGCGCCGTATCTGGCGACACACTTCCCAACCATCTATCTCAGGAAGCATCAGGTCGAGCACGACGAGCGCGGGTTGGCTGACTTTGAACTTCTGCAACGCCTCAGGGCCGGTCCGCGCTGTTTCCACCGTAAAACCGTCGTTGCTCAGATATAGTTTTACCAGCTCAACGATGTGTGGTTCATCGTCCACCACCAGCACCATCTTGTCGCTCAAGGTTGCCTCCTGGGTAATTATATCACAGGGACCGGAGATCGGGGGGTCAGGGGCTAGGGGTCAGTGAAGAACTCTAGCGGGGCCTTTGCGCGTCCTTTGCATTCTTCGCGTCCCTTCGCTCAGGGTGGGCCTTGCGTTTTCGTTCTCTACTAGCCTCTGACCCCTAACCTCCAGCCCCTATGATATAATGGACGTTAGCATATTAACTTCCCGTGGAGGAATGTTTTAGATGGCCGATAAAGCAAACAACGCCTCGCATGGTGAGTTTCGTATCGAGAAAGACTCGCTTGGCGATGTGCAGGTGCCTGCAGACGCACTGTATGGCGCGCAGACTGCTCGGGCAATACGCAACTTTCCCATTACGGGACTGAGGCCGCACCCCACGCTTGTACGTGCTACCGTGCTCGTGAAGCGTGCCGCAGCCGAAACGAACCGCGACCTGGAGCAGCTTGACGTTGAGCGAGCGAGCGCCATAATGGCCGCCGCCGACGAGGTGTTGGCTGGAGCGTACATAGACCAGTGGCGCGTGGACCCGATCCAGGCGGGCGCGGGAACTTCGCATAATATGAACACCAACGAAGTGCTGGCAAACCTGGCTAATGAGCGCCTGGGCGGCAAGCGCGGTGAATACAAGCCCGTGCATCCCAACGACCACGTGAACATGGCGCAGTCCACCAATGATGTCTTCCCAACAGCCATGCGGGTGGCTACACTGCTCCAGCTGAAAGAACTTTACCCCTCCCTTGACCGCCTACAACGTGCCTTCGGGGCGAAGGGGAAGGAGTTTGATAGGGTCATCAAGTCGGGTCGCACTCACCTGCAGGATGCTGTACCGATTCGCCTCGGCCAGGAATTCACTGCCTATTCAGTCACGCTGGCAAAGATGCGGCGTAAGATCGAACATGCTTCGGAGGCTCTGCTTGAGTTGAATATCGGGGCAACTGCCGCGGGCACCGGCCTCAATAGCGATCCGCGCTACCAGAAGATGGTCGTGGCGAAGCTAGGCAAGCTCTCGGGCCTGCCGCTGGTGCCCGCCG